>CANHFN010000110.1 GCA_947459935.1 Actinomycetota bacterium | reverse complement strand
GAGATAAGTTCTCTACAACGGCTGCGGTTAACTCAGTTGTAATTGATAAAGCCGGTATCTTTTTACAAGGCACAATTTTAGTTCTCTCAATCCTGGCAGTTTTGTTGGTGGCAGATCAAGATAACTTTGTATCAAAAGCCTCTGCGATTCCTGGCTCACAAGAAGAGGCGCAAGCAATTAAAACTGGTGATCAACAAACAGAAATTTTCCCATTATTCCTATTTGCTGTTGCAGGCATGATGTTGTTCCCAGTTGCAAGTGATTTGATCACATTATTTGTTGCACTTGAAGTGTTTTCACTTCCGCTTTATTTATTAGCCGGACTTTCTCGTCGCCGCAGATTACTTTCCCAAGAGGCAGCGCTTAAGTACTTCTTGCTAGGAGCCTTTTCATCGGCATTCTTCTTATTTGGCGCCGCTTATTTGTATGGATTCTCATCCTCAATTAGCTTCAGTGGCATACGCGAAGCAATCGTGGCAAGCGGTGGAAATGATGTCCTGCTCTTAATTGGCATGGCATTTCTATCAATTGGCTTGCTCTTTAAAGTTGGCGCAGTCCCATTCCATGCTTGGTCACCAGATGTGTATCAAGGTGCGCCAACACCTGTCACCGCCTTTATGGCAGCTGCAACAAAGGTTGCTGCATTTGGCGCAATGCTTCGCATCTATTACACAGTCTTTGCTAACGCGCAATGGTCTTGGACGCCAGTCTTGTCAGGAATTGCTATCGTGACAATGCTTCTGGGCTCGCTCGTAGCAATTGCCCAGCGCGATGTGAAGCGCATGTTGGCCTACTCTTCAATTGCCCATGCTGGATTCTTGTTGTCCGGAGTTATTGCACTTAACAAGGCAGGCCTTGATGCAACTATCTTCTATTTGTTTGCATATGGCATTGCAACTGTCGGGGCATTTGCAGTTGTGACTCTTGTTCGTGATTCATCTGGTGAAGTGACAGATCTAAATCGCTGGAGAGGTTTGGGTAAGCGTTCACCATTTGCAGCTACAACCTTTACCCTGTTTCTTTTAGCATTTGCTGGAATTCCTCTTACAAGTGGATTTATTGGAAAGTTTTCAATTTTCTCGGCCGCTTATGAAAGTGGTGCTAAGGGCGTTGTAATTGCCGGTGTGCTTTCAAGTGCAATTGCAGCATTTTTCTATATTCGTGTCATCGTCTTAATGTTTTTAACTGATGCAACTGAAGACGGAACTAGCGTTGAGATTCCTTCAATCTTGACCAGAGCATCAATTTTAATCGCAGCAGTTATTACAGTGGCACTTGGTGTTTATCCAGCACCATTACTAAACTTCATAACTGATCTCGCTATCTTCATACGCTAATGTCAATATTCGGCATTCCAAGCGTTGCTCCAGCATTAGAGGCGCAGCTAATTAGCCAGATGGCTGAGGTTGAAGCTTTACTCCGTAGTCATACTCGCAGTGAATACCCATTTGTGGATGAGACGGCACATCACCTCGTGGCAGCTGGCGGCAAGCGTTTGCGCCCACTTTTAACCCTTTTGACCGCTCAATATGGTGACCCTACCCGCGATGGAATTATCGCTGCAGCAGTTGCCTGCGAAATCACCCACCTAGCAACCCTCTATCACGATGACGTAATGGATGAGGCACCACTTCGTCGCGGAGTTGAAAGTGCAAATATTCGTTGGGGGAACACGATTGCAATCCTTACAGGCGATTTCTTATTCGCTAAATCATCAGATTTATTGGCAGATCTTGGCCCAGCAGCAGTGCGCTTACAAGCTAGAACTTTTGAACGACTAGTTATTGGCCAGATTATGGAAACTCAAGGTCCAAACCTTGGTCAAGATCCGCTTGAGCATTACCTCAAGGTTGTTGCCGACAAAACAGGATCACTCATTTCTGCATCAGCGCGCTACGGTGGCATGGTTTCAGGGGCCTCTGCAGACATCACAGATACTGTCACAGTGTTTGGTGAAAAAATCGGTGTTGCATTCCAATTAGCAGATGACATTATTGATATTGCTAGCGAATCAAATCAATCAGGTAAAACACCAGGTACAGATCTTCGCGAAGGTGTTCCAACTCTTGTTACTCTAAATGTAATGAAGTCGAATGATCCATCAGATGCCGATTTAAAGCGATTACTTGCTACACCGATTGAAGATGAACCAACTGTTCAACAAGTTTTAGTTGCATTGCGCACTCACAAAGCACTGGATGAATCACGCGACCAGCTAAATCAAATTGCAAAGCAAGCACGAGGTGCACTTGGTCCACTACCAATCAATGATGCAACTGGTGCATTGATGTCGCTATGCGACGCTGTTATCGACCGTTCTGCTTGATTTAACAAGATCAAGTGCCAGAGTTGTCAGTGCAATCCAAATAATCAAGAACCCAACCCAACGAGCTGTTGGCATATCTTCATGTCGAACCCAAACACCCACAGAAAACTGCAAAGTTGGTGTGATGTATTGAAGCAGGCCAATTGTTGTAAATGGCAATCGGTTAGTTGAGCCGTTAAATAGCAGCAATGGAATTGCAGTAACAGCACCTGCGCTCATGAGCAGAATGGTTAATCCCCAAGAATTACCAAACTGTCCGGTGCCCTGATTACCTATATAAATCAGGTATCCCAGGTAGAAAAATGCGGAGATAAAGGTTTCGATGGCTAGACCTTCGAGGGCTCCCAGCCCCAGCTGCTTCTTGATTAATCCATAGCTACCCCATGAAAATGCAAGGGTGAGCGCGATCCAAGGTAGTCGCCCATAGTCAATAGTTAATACAAGAACACCAATAGATGCGATAGAGACCGCAACCCATTGCAATGGTCGCATCTTTTCTTTCAATAAGAGTACGCCGAATCCAATAATGATGAGTGGGTTGATGTAATAACCAAGAGATGCCTCAACAACATGCCCATTATTTGTTGCCCAGATGTAGACAAGCCAGTTAATTGAAATTAAAACAGAAGTTGCAAATAGTTTTGCAGCAACTTTAGGACGCTTCAAAGTTGCAAGAGTAGATTTCAGGGCTTTGGTAGCGGCAAGAACAAAGAAACAAAAAACCAGAGTCCATACGGCACGGTGTGAAACTATTTCTAATGGGTTGGCAGGTTCAAGCAAAGGCCAATACAAAGGGAATGCACCCCACAAAGAGTATGCACTTATTCCAAATAAGAGGCCGAGCTTGTTTTTACTCAATTATCTAAAGTTCGTAAATTGAACTGCAAAATCCCAGCCACCATCTTTGATCATGGCCATAGTTTCCTGAAGATCATCACGGCTCTTCGAGGTCACACGTAGTTCATCACCTTGGATCTGAGTCTTCACAGATTTTGGACCCTCATCACGGACCATCTTTGCAATCTTCTTTGCATTCTCCGTTGAGATGCCTTCTTTCAATGGAGCAGAAATTTTGTAGATCTTTCCTGAGAGCTGTGGTGCGCCTGCATCAAGGTGCTTTAAAGAAACGCCTCGCTTGATCATCTTGTCTTTAACAACATCTAACGCTGCCTTTGCACGCTCTTCTGTATCTGCTTCAATCAATACTTTGTCGCCTTCGAGTTCAATCTTTGAACCAGTATTTTTGAAGTCAAAGCGGGTCTCGATCTCGCGCACCGCCTGATTTATTGCGTTATCCAGCTCCATACGGTCGATCTTGGAGGTTACGTCGAAACTGCTATCTGCTGCCATTTACTGGGCCCTTTCACTGGATTAAAGCGCGGTTTGTACGCGCACGTGCCTAAGGTATCCTTTCCCTTCGCACTATCCATAATTGCCGCACTACTTGTTCGACCTTGGCGGGTTGCCCGAGCGGCCAATGGGAGGGGACTGTAAATCCCCCG
>CANHFN010000109.1 GCA_947459935.1 Actinomycetota bacterium | reverse complement strand
GTATAGCTCTGCAAAATCTTGCTCAAAATTCTTTACCGAAACCTGACCAGCAAAAATTGCATCCTCTAAATCATGAACAGAATAGGCACAATCATCAGACCAATCCATGATTTGGGCTTCAATACATTTTTTACCAACAGGTGCTTGCTGGCGCATCCATGTAAAAATCTCAACATCATCATCGTAAACACCAAACTTGCGAGGATTTTCTGATCTTGGCCATGGGTACTTTGTTGCACCATCGAGTGATGCGCGCGTTAAGTTCAGTCCGATGCTTTTGCCATCGGCATCAACCGTCTTTGCCTCTAAACGAACTAACAACCTAAAGCTTTGCGCATTTCCTTCAAAGCCGCCGAACTCTTGAGCAATCTCTGCCAGCGCCTCTTCACCGTTGTGCCCAAAGGGAGGATGACCTAAATCATGAGAAAGACAGGCAGTGTCTTGAAGATCTGGATCTGCACCTAGTGATTCACCTAGTTCGCGCCCAATCTGTGCGCACTCCAATGAGTGTGAAAGTCTGGTGCGTTGGAAATCGTTTTCCCAAGGAACTGCAACCTGAGTCTTGGCTGCTAAGCGACGCAATGATGCAGAGTGAATTACTCGAGCGCGATCTCGCATGAATTCCGTGCGACCTGTGCGCTTTGCAGGTTCATCTAAGAACCGTTCTTGGTCAAATGCGCTGTAATTCATGGCAATACCTTAGTAACAATGTCTGCATCAGGTAAGTGATCACTCACATGAATGCCACGTCTGCCTAATGTTATATATGCCAGGTATGCCCCGGCCTCGCGAAGGAGGTATCTATAGCCGCTATTTGCCAGTGTATTGGGCCCTGTTTCTACTGGCGAGCAGGTAGCAAGCACTCCTTGATCATTTGCCATCGTTATTGCGCGTTTGCAGTGATAAGGATCGGTCACAAGAATCACATCACTGACAAAACGTTTTTTCATTACGGCTGCAAAAGCTTTGGTACTTACCAAAGTATCCCGACCTTCTTCAATTGCAATTATGTTTTTAGATGGGATCCCATTCATACGCAACCAATACTTGCCTGATGCTGCCTCTGTTGTTCGATCCCCAGGTGCGCCTGCACCAACGGTAATAATTAATGGGGCATATCCAAGATCATAAATTCTCTTTGCTTCAATAAGTCGTGCTTCAAGTGCTGCACCTGGCTTGCCATCTAGTTGGGCAGCTCCTAAAACAACAATCACATCTGCTTGACGCACTATTGGATTGTTTGCTGCACGCCATACTTGTGAAACACCATAGGCAGGGCCAATCAGCGCAAGGACTATTACAAGTGTGATCATGCGACGAATCCATCTAAAGAGAAACATTTATCCGCCTGAAAACGCATCCTCTAGTTCAACATGAACTAGCTCATCAGGATCATTGAGCCAACCATCTGGCAATGTTGGCGGACGTCCATGACTTGTGCGCCCACGTGGTTTTTCTCCAACTTCAATTGGATACGGTTGATCTTCTAATTGATCCAAAAGATTTCGCATCTCTTGCAAGGAAGAAACCATGCCTAGATCGTGACGGATCTCGCGTGGCACACGGAAGCCCTTTAAATACCAAGCCATGTGCTTGCGCATATCGCGCATTCCACGATCTTCTGATTCTAAGTATTCAACGATTAAATGCGCATGGCGAAACATCACTTCACGCACTTCGTGCAGAGTTGGCGTGATTTGCTTGCCTTCACCTTTGAGCGCTGAGACAAGATCTGTGAACAACCATGGGCGCCCCAGGCAGCCACGGCCAACAACAACACCTGCACAACCGCTTTGCTCCACCATTGAAACTGCATCACTGCCAGACCAAATGTCGCCATTGCCCAAAACAGGCACTCCTGTTGGCTTTAAGTGCTCAACAAGACGGGCAATTGCACTCCAATCTGCTTTTCCTTCATACATCTGTGCTGCAGTGCGCGCATGTAATGCAACCCAGGCAACACCTAAATCAGCTGCAGATTTGGCCGCCTCTAGATATGTCTCGTGATCACTATCTATACCAATGCGCATCTTTACCGTGACTGGAATGCCAAATGGTTTTGCTGCTTCAACAGCTGCGCCAACAATGTTAGTGAAAAGTTTGCGTTTGAAAGGAAGCGCTGCTCCCCCGCCTTTGCGCGTTACTTTAGGAACAGGGCAGCCAAAGTTCATATCAATATGATCGGCAAGGTTTTCCTTACCGAGCATTGTCACCGCAGCGCGCATTGTTGTTGGATCAACGCTATATAACTGCACAGAACGTGGCCATTCATCTTTTCCAGGAACAATCATTCGAAGTGTTTCTGGACGACGTTCAATTAATGCGCGTGCTGTAACCATTTCAGAAACAAACAATCCTGCACCTTGCTCGCGGCACAATGTGCGAAATGGTGCATTGGTAATTCCGGCCATAGGGGCCAGAACAACCGGCGGATCAATGTAGTGATCACCGCTTGCTAATGGAAGTAAGAGTGGTTTTAGCAACCTAGTAAACGAGGTGCTAGCCATGCTTCAACCTGATCTAGGCTGATGCGTTCTTGCGCCATAGTGTCGCGATCGCGAATTGTTACCGCATTATCTTCAAGAGTTTCAAAGTCAATGGTGATGCAGTATGGAGTGCCAATTTCATCTTGACGACGGTAACGGCGACCAATAGCACCTGCATCATCAAAATCTATATTCCAGTTCTTACGTAGTTGTGCAGCAAGATCACGTGCCTTTGGAGAAAGATCTGCATTACGTGAGAGTGGAAGAACTGCAGCCTTAATAGGTGCCAGACGATGATCTAGCTTTAAAACCGCGCGCTTTTCCATCTCGCCCTTGCTATTTGGCGCTTCATCTTCTGTGAATGCATCCATTAAGAATGTGAGTGTGCAGCGATCCACACCTGCTGCAGGCTCAATTACATATGGTGTCCAGCGTTCACCCTTTTCTTGATCAAAGTAAGAAAGATCTTTACCGGATGCTGCAGAGTGGGCCTTCAAGTCAAAATCTGTGCGGTTTGCAATACCTTCTAACTCGCCCCATTCAGTTCCAGCAAACTCAAACTTGTATTCAATATCTGCTGTGCGCTTTGAATAGTGCGACAACTTCTCTTTTGGATGATCGTAAATACGAAGGCGCTCTGGATTAATTCCAAGATCGACATACCAAGCCATGCGTGTATCAATCCAGTACTGGTGCCATTCTTCATCACTACCTGGCACAACGAAGAACTCCATCTCCATCTGCTCGAATTCACGCGTACGGAAAATAAAGTTTCCTGGTGTAATTTCATTGCGGAAAGATTTTCCAATTTGACCAATGCCAAATGGCGGCTTTTTGCGTGATGTTGTCATTACCTGATCAAAGTTAATAAAGATTCCTTGAGCAGTCTCTGGTCGCAAATAAGCAAGACCTGATTCATCTTCTACTGGTCCAAGAAATGTCTTAAGCAATCCACTGAACTGCTTAGGGGTTGTGAACTGACCTTTGTTTCCACAAGCTGGACAGTTAACTTCTGTTAAAGACTCGGGCTTCTTTTTATGCTTTGCCTCATATGCTTCTTCGAGGTGATCGGCGCGGTAGCGCTTATTACATGCGGTGCACTCTGTTAGTGGATCACTAAATGTTGCAACGTGTCCTGATGCTTCCCAGACTTCTTTTGCCAAAATGACACATGAATCAAGACCGACAACATCTTCGCGGCCCATGACCATGGACTTCCACCACTGGCGCTTCACATTGTTCTTGAGCTCAACTCCTAGTGGGCCGTAATCCCATGATGCGCGGAGTCCGCCATAAATTTCAGATGATGGGTATACAAACCCACGACGCTTTGCTAGTCCTACGATAT
>CANHFN010000108.1 GCA_947459935.1 Actinomycetota bacterium | reverse complement strand
CACGACGAACTAGCTGTTGAATTGTTGGCACTTCATCTCCATTCGTAACTTCGTTACTGATCTTTATTCACGCTTATTTGCCGACCCACGCGGTCGGGTGTGTTGCACCCGATTCGCAGTTGTGATGTAAAAAGTTTTGCAACTTGTTTACGCACGCAAGCAAAGAAGCTCTAAAAAAGAGCAGACGCGAAGGGTAACCCAACCCGCTCACGCGAGGCAAATCCGAGGTTTTACTCCTCAGGGCCAGAAATTAGGCTAAAGCCGCCAAAATTTGCTCTTCGGCGTGTCGCGATCCCTCAAGGGTATAGATCCATCTCTCGTACTTTCCGGAGGTAAAAGCGATGATTACCCCTGGTTTTCTACGCTTGATTACGCAGAAATCCTTATATCCCCTGCCCCGCATGACCCCAATCAGGACTACATAGGGCATCCCAGTGCCTGGAGCGCGGACCCCTCGAAGGACATCCTTGCTCCAGAGCTCGTCTATGAATTGGATGGATTTGACATGGTCTAGGTGTGCCGTGGGAGGTGAAACCAAGGCCCCCAGCCTTTCCAACAGGCTCATTTTCAGCCTGATTTCTTTGCCATCCGTTACCAAAATCGCCATGGAAAGAAGGGTACTACTGATGGCATTTATGGTTCGCTGGGTTCATGAGCACACCACATATCTCGGCTAAAAAAGGCGATATTGCCGATCGCATCCTTCTACCTGGCGACCCACTGCGCGCTAAGTGGATTGCAGAGAACTACTTAGAAAATGTCACGCAGTTCAATGCAGTGCGCAACATGTTTGGCTTTACCGGAACATATCAAGGTGAACGAGTTTCTGTGATGGGAACTGGCATGGGTCTGCCATCAATTTCAATTTATGCCACTGAACTTTTCAATGAATACGATGTTCAGGTTGCAATTCGAATCGGAACCTGTGGCGGATTGCTTGAAAAGACAAAGGTTGGCGATGTCATCCTTGCGATGACCGCATCAACTGATTCAAATATCAATCGTCGTTTTACTAACAACCTAGATTTTGCGCCTCACGCAGATTTCCAACTTCTGCTCGCTGCGTATGAAGCATCAAAAGGAAATCCAAATGTTCACATCGGTGGCATCGCTTCAATGGATTATTTCTATGACGAAACAGATTCTGCGCAAAAGCTAATCCAACACGGTGTGCTGGGTGTTGAGATGGAAGCGAATGCTTTGTATTCAATTGCAGCTCGTAAGCAACGTCGGGCTCTAGCAGTCTTAACAGTTTCTGACCACATTATTACCCATGAATCCATGCCATCTGAGCAACGTGAAAAGTCACTTAATGCCATGGTTGAAATCGCACTGAGCGCGGCACTGAAAGGTTAGATCATGACAACTTCCGAATGGCTATTGCTTGGCATCGTCACATTCATTCTGATTGATTTTGCAGCAGGACGAGTTATTGATTTCTTAAATGAAAGCAATAAGAACGTTGCATTAACTGGTGTGGCAGCTGAAATCTATAATCCTGATGAGTATGCAAAATCCCTTGAATATGGCACAGCAAAATACAAGGTAGAGATGCTGACCTCTGTAATGACCACTGTAGTAATGCTTTCAGCCATCATTTTGGGCTGGTTTGCCTGGCTAGATCAGGTAATTCGGGACAGATACAGCAATGATTTGCTCGTAACAGTGATTTTCTTTGGAGTACTGATGCTGGTTTCCATGGTCGGAAATCTACCTATTTCCTATTACTCAACCTTTGTTATCGAAGAAAAGTTTGGCTTTAACAAGACAACCAAGAAGCTCTTTGTTATGGACACCATCAAGCAGTTGCTACTTAGCATCGCACTTGGCCTGCCAGTAATTGCGCTAATTACCTGGATCTACCAAAGCTTGCAATCCACATTCTGGCTTGTCGGTTGGCTTGCTGTCTCTGCCATTACCTTGTTCATGTTTATCTTTGGTACACGAATCTTCTTGCCAATGTTCAATAAGTTAAAGCCACTGCCAGAAGGTGAGCTTCGCTCTGAAGTTGAGGCTTACTGCCAATCTCAAGGTTTTCCATTATCAAAACTGTGGGAAATGGATGCTTCAAAGCGTTCCACAAAACTCAATGCATTCTTTTCAGGCATGGGTAAAGTAAAGATCATTGGTCTCTATGACACCCTGATTGAAAAGCTAACAACTAAAGAGACTGTTGCAGTGTTGGCCCACGAAGTAGGTCACTACAAGCGCAAGCACGTCTATACAATGTTTGCTTTTAGTAATGTGCAAACTCTTGTCATCTTTTCATTAATGGGTTGGTTACTTGGTAATCCAAATCTTTCAAAGGCCCTTGGCTCAGATACCCCAAGCTTTCATTTATCAATGATTGCTTTCTTCATGCTCTTTACTCCTGTATCAACTGTGCTTGGCTTGATTAACAATTCATTCTCACGTCACAACGAGTACCAAGCAGATCAGTACTCAATTGATACCTATCCAGGTGCTCGTGACTACATGTATTCAGCATTGAAGAAACTATCTGTTGAATCTTTAAGTAACTTAAACCCACACCCGGTCTATGTTGCAGTGCATTACTCGCACCCACCGATTCTGGATCGATTGGCTAATCTGAAGAAGTAGTTTTTCTAGCCGACCAAAATCCATAAGCGATGATCAACGCTGGAATTGCATTCCAGCGCTCATTAGGGCTGCGAGAAATCAGATTAACGAAGGCACTAAGAAGAGAGATGATGAGGAATAACTTCGGTAAACAATTTGGATTGATGCCGCGATGAGCCCATATCTTTAGAAGCGTGCGGTACTGCCACACCACAATGAGAGTGTTCAAAACATAGGCGATGCGGATTCCGGTTGGGAAAGTTTCAAATTGACCGCCTGCAGCGCGAGTCAACGCGTACTCCTGATTGAAAATTACTCCGAGAACTAATGTGAGATTCCAAACCAAAGCTAACGTGATGATCGCTTTTTTCATGTGCAAAAACTATCCAATATGTGGTGGAACTGGAATGCCTACAGCGTTAGTCGCAGTTATTGGTGCACCAAATGATGTGCTAATAGGCAATAGACCTGCCCAGAGTGGGAGGGCAATATCCCCCTCATCATCAGATGGCTCCCCCGTGCGAGATTTGGCAGATACTTTGTCCATGGGTACTTCAACAATGATTGTTGCAGCAGATTCCTTCTTAGTTAGCGCGCGTCCATAAGCCCACATTCCAGGTATTAGCTTTTCAGTGATTCGCTCTAAGGCTAAATCCTTTTCATCTTCCTGAAGAACCCGTGCTTTTCCAAAAATCATTACAGATTCGTAATTCATAGATGAATTGAATGCAGAGCGCGCAACAACAATTGCGTTGAGTTGAGTGACTGTCAGACATAGGTCCACGCCCTTAGCCATCAACATCATGATGCGAGAGCCGGTGGATCCATGGAGCAAGATTCGATCGTTGTCTCGTGCAAACCCCATCGGAATTACATATGGTGATTCGGTATCTGGATCTATAAAACCAACGTGAGCAACATATTGATTATCCAGAACTCGATTTATTTGGTTTTGTTCATGAAATTGACGTTCTGAATGACGCTTCACATTGTGTTTTGGCTCTGAACTCATAACTTGAGTGTAATAGAAAAGCCCCTGATTTCTCAGGGGCTTTTCTTATTAAGTATTTATTAGCGAGGTACTTCAACCTCATCGAGACGAACAGCCTCACCAGAACCTTGTTGGTCAAATGGCGTGAAGTCGTACTCGTCATATGCTGCGTAAACAGCTGCCTTTGCTTCTTCCGTTGGCTCAACACGAATGTTGCGGTAACGAGCAAGACCAGTACCAGCTGGAATCAACTTACCGATGAT
>CANHFN010000107.1 GCA_947459935.1 Actinomycetota bacterium | reverse complement strand
ACCGTGCGCGCATGTTCTCTCTCCCCGCCCTTAACCCGTGTACCCGTAAACACCACGAACCTGATCGCGGATTACATGTCCGCCATCGAGCTCAATAACGCGCTTGCGCATCTGATCCACGATGCCTGCATCGTGTGTTGCCATCAAAACTGTTGTGCCCTCGCGGTTAATGCGATCAAGCAACTTCATAATTCCAACAGATGTTGCTGGGTCAAGGTTTCCAGTTGGCTCATCTGCAATAAGGATTGGTGGGCGGCTTACATATGCGCGAGCAATCGCTACACGCTGCTGCTCTCCACCTGAAATCTCTGACGGTAAACGATCGCCCTTATCTTCCAAACCAACAAGTTCAAGAACCTCTGGAACTTCACGGTTGATTTCTTTTTGTGAATATCCCAGAACGTGCAAAGTGAAAGCAACATTTTCAGAAATTGTCTTGTTAGGCAGCAAACGGAAATCCTGGAAAACCGTTCCTACTGAACGGCGAAGCTCTGGGACTTTGTGCTTAGACAATGTGCCGAGATCTTTACCCGCCACATGAATTGCACCAGATGTTGGACGCTCTTCGCGAAGAACTAAACGCAAGAAAGTTGACTTACCTGAACCTGAAAGACCGACAAGGAATACAAACTCGCCCTTAACGATTTCAAGATTCACAGAATCAAGAGCTGGGCGCTCCTGACCTGGGTAAATCTTGGTGACATTCTCAAAGCGAATCATTAAATCTCCCATTGCATCTGCGGGGTGGAGTTCGGGGAACCACCTTCGACCTGCGCTTAGTTTATGGAAGTCAGGCGAAAATCCTTGGATGTCGTGGGGTCGTGAGCGTAAGAAAAGTGTGAGATTGAACAGAAAGAGGATAGACACATAATTTCCGGGGCAAGAATTCTGAGAATCGCGTCGGAGTGCTGGTGCGCCAAACATGCCGCTAAGCAGAATTTTCGAAGGTAAGAATTGCAAGAAATCGTATATTTGTCTCAAGTGTTCGATTTAGTGAAGGTTCATGACAACAGTCAGACCCAGGATTTCGAGCAATTGCTTACCGAGAAAATCACATCAGCGGATTCTCAGGAACTACGAACTACGGCGCCAGCGAATTCCAGCTTCGATAAAGTCATCGATTTCACCATTTAACACCGCAGATGTATTTCCTGTTTCATGATCGGTGCGTAAATCCTTCACCATTTGATACGGCGCTAATACATAGGAGCGCATCTGATTTCCCCATGAACCTGAGTTATCGCCCTTTAAAGCATTGATCTTTGCCTGCTCCTCTTGGCGACGACGTTCCAAAAGCTTTGATTGCAAAACAGCCATTGCTGTTGCCTTGTTTTGAATCTGCGAGCGTTCATTCTGACAAGAGACCACAATTCCAGTTGGAATGTGGGTTAATCGCACAGCAGAGTCAGTGGTGTTTACACCTTGGCCACCAGGACCTGATGAGCGATACACATCAACGCGAATCTCTTTTTCATCGATCTCAATGTGATCGCTTTGTTCAACAACTGGAACAACTTCAACACCGGCAAATGATGTGTGGCGTCGGCTTTGGCTATCAAAGGGAGAGATGCGAACAAGGCGATGTGTTCCTTGTTCAACCGACAATGTTCCATATGCATATGGTGCTGAAACTTTAAAGGTTGTTGATTTGATTCCCGCTTCTTCTGCATAAGAGGTTTCAAGGACATCGACTTTAAATGAGTGACGCTCGCAGTAACGCAAATACATTCGCATGATCATTTCAGCCCAGTCGGCGGCTTCAACTCCACCAGCTTCGGAGCGAATGGTGATCAATGCATCGCGATCGTCATACTCTCCGTTCAAAAGAGTCTGAACCTCTAACTCGCTGACAGATTTCTTAACCGCATCCAACTCTTTCTCAGCATCCTCAATTCCACCAGGTTCACCTGCGGCTAATTCAAAGAGGATGGGTAAATCTTCAACACGTTGGCGCAGACCCGATAACTTTGCAATCTCAGATTGCACGCGAGACAAACGGCTAGTGATCTTTTGTGCCGCTTCTGGGTCATCCCAAAGATTCGGGACTCCGGCCTCTACCTCTAACTCTTCTGCTTGCTTGCGCAGCTTGGGTAGATCTAAAACCTTTTCAATTGAAACAAGGGTCGCATCGATGGCATCTATCTCTAATTGATACTCGCGTGCGGCCATGGGATAAGGATAGCCAACTCAGCAAGGGCAAGCGAACACATGATTACTTAGGCGTTGGGTGAGGACAATTAATTCAAGGCACTTTCAATTGCTAATTTATAGGAGTTGCCTGTCATTGAATGAGCGTCTGAACTAACAGACAACAAATAAAAATCTAATGAAGCCTAACGCCAAATAAATAGAAACCCTCTTGAACTGTGTTTGTGGTGCCAGCGGTTGCTGTTAGGAAAACTGAATCTGTAGTCGTAAATGGAACTTTGAAGGGAAGTTTCATCTCAGAACGTGTACTGATTTCTAACGAAGTACTATCGCAGGAAAAGCTAGTGAGTTGAATTCCCTTTAATTGCTGCCACTTCATATCGCTTTCATCATTGCTCCAAGAGTTAAGTTCCAAGAGAACCTCTACCCCACCTCGAGCGCAGTCAATGGGAATCACTGGGTGTGCTCTATGTGTTGCAATCGCCATTGGGGCGGTGAACATATTTCCTTTGCCTTGGTAATACTCGCTCTTATCAAGTGTGTGAACACCACGTTGCGCCGCTGCCTCGGTTGCTTGAACCAAGGATCTCTTCGCGACGATGAGAGCTGAAACATCTGTCATCACCATAAGGGAAGCAACGGTGACAACAAATAGACCAATCACAACAACAGAGATTGATCCCCTATCGGAAGTTAATTTTTTGCGGAAGGAACGAAGGGCCAATTTCCTGCCTAGGGATCTATTGAGTGATTTAGTACTCCTGCCTAGGGATCTATTAAGTGATTTTCTATGTAGAGATTCACGCACTGAGATTCTCTTAACCCAAATTGATGATTTGCAGCCGCGAATTGAGATTCCTTTAACCTCTACTGCTGATTTACAACCACGGACTGAGATGTTCTTGCGCACTTGCCGAAACCTTTCGCTGAGTCTCTTCATCGATAAAGGAAAGGGTTAACTTGATTCGACCATTTGCTGTCAAACATGGGAAATGGGAGCAATCCATTCTGGTTCGTAATGAGGCTACCTCTGCTTCACTTAACTTCCACTGTCTTGCTAACAACTGTGCTGCTCTGCCAGAAATATCTTGTGCCGCCGCATCATTTTCACTGATTACATACACTCGCAACACTTCGCGAGCCATGGAGCGAGCTATCTGCTCATTAGCACTCACCGATGAAAAACTATTCAGATAAATAAATATCGGAATAAAGAGCGGAATCGCTAGTGCAACAAACTCAACTATCGCTCCGCCATCTTCGCAAGCGAAATACTTCTTGGTTGATGCAATCGCCTCACTTAACTTCATCGACACGTACCCCATTTTTCTGGCTCTGTTCTGGCTCTGTTCTGGCTCTGTTCTGGCTCTGTTCTGGCTCTGTTCTGGCTCTGTTCTGGCTCTTTTCACCATTCCTGTCGCGCGCTCAATGGCGCACCATGATTCAAAGCTCATTTTCACGAACTGCTTGGTTCAATAACGGCAACACCAACTACATCGGTGGTAGGCACACCGCCCATGAGTTCAATCAAACCCGGAACCAATTGCGGAATTGTGTGAGAGCGATGAGTTATCAAAACGCGGATCTTTTCAACTCTGCCACCAATCTCAATAATTTCATCATCAGGGTAGAACTCTTGAGAAATCGCACGTGAAGCCGCATCGCCTTGTGCCAACGCTAAATCGGCATT
>CANHFN010000106.1 GCA_947459935.1 Actinomycetota bacterium | reverse complement strand
GAGGTTAATCGTTCTAACGTGACAGATCCGCCGATTCGAATTCCGGGCATCCAATTGGGCAAGGGGAGAATCGGAAGAGTAAACAATTTGGTTCCAGGTATTGGAACTCCGATCAATACTCCTATGAGGGTTCTAACAAGCAAGATCCATGCGCATACCTTGAGAGTCCAGTTGAAGCTCTTGCCCCATGGAGCATCTTCACGGTTGAAAAAAACAACAACTGCAACTACACCCACGCAACACAGCGTGAAAATTGTGCTATCAAATCGAATGACCGCAACGGCCAAACCGAAAGCCCAAATCCACCAAGTCAGTGGGTGTAGTGACAGTTTTTTCACTGATTACTTCTTAATCAATGCCTTGGGGGTATTGATCTCCACACCACACTCTTTTGCTGGATAGCCAGCTAAGCCACAAATCAAACCTGAACCCGCAGCACGAACTTTTACCGCTTGACCCAGAACATCGATTCCTTGTGATTCTTTCGCAACTCGAACACAGGTGGTGATTGTTTTCTTAACTTTCTCACCTTTAGGAGAATATGTCTGTGAACCAAAATCAATAACAAGACCGATTCGCTTTACGTCTTTATCAAATTTGACTCCGGCACAAATGCTTTTGAAATCAGGTTTGACTCTAGGAGCCATAGAAGGAATGTCATCAGAGCTAAATACAAATGACCATCCTTCAACTGCGCCGTCAGCAATATCAACGGTGGGACCCGTCGTTGCAGCGATCCAAGTTTTGGCACCAGGTGGCGCTTGGAAGTATCCCCAATAGCGCCAACCTTTATCGGCGGCTTGTGCTGTGGGTGTTATGAAAGTAGAGATCAGGATGAGTGACAGAAAGATTTTAAACTTCATTGCTGTGGGGCCTCTCGATATAAAAAGAGTCTCACAGGGAGTGAACCGCACAAAGATGGGAGGGGATAATCCATACATCTTGAGTTAGGAGCACACCCCGCAAACCTCGGCGGGTGTTTGTCTCATCTGCACTTGCTAGGTAATCCGACTTATCTCCAGAGAGATTCACGGTTGCGGGTCAGCGTCGGATTTTCACCGAACTTCCCCTACCAAGTGAGCTATTTAGTTGTGTGCGAACCAAACCACACCGCTTTCGGGTTGGCAACTAGGCGCGCTAGTCGTAGGCTTCTGAGCATGGAATACAGACGCCTTGGCAGTACCGGAATGTACGTATCTGAAATCTCATACGGAAACTGGATCACTCACGGAAACCAGATTGAATCAGATGCAGCAATTAAGTGCGTGAAAGCCGCCCTTGAGGTTGGAATCACGACATTTGACACAGCAGATGTGTATGCAGGTACAAAAGCTGAAACAGTTTTGGGTAGAGCACTTAAAGGTGTCAAGCGTGAGTCTTATGAATTGTTTACAAAGGTTTACTTCCCAACAGGGACAGGCAAAAACGATCGCGGACTTTCTCGCAAGCACATCATCGAGTCATGTAATGCATCTCTGAAGCGACTTCAGACAGATCACATCGACCTCTATCAAATGCACCGCTTTGATTATGAAACACCAATCGAAGAATCACTCAGTGCATTTGATGACCTCATCCGTGCAGGAAAAGTTCACTACATTGGTTTTTCAGAATGGAACGCTAGTCAGATCAAATCTGCCTTGGACATTCAAGATGCTCGTGGATACAACCGTTTTGTTTCAAGCCAGCCGCAGTATTCAGCGCTATGGCGTGTGATCGAAGCAGAAGTTGTTCCGCTTTCTCAGAAAGAGGGAATCGGCCAAATTGTGTGGTCACCGATGGCACAAGGAGTATTGACAGGTAAGTACTTGCCCGGCAAGAAAGCACCTGCTGGATCACGCGCTACAGATAAGGCAAGTGGCGCAAACATGATTAAGGGCTGGATGCGCGAAGAGGTTCTTGAAGCTGTCCAAAAGTTGAAGCCAATTGCAGATGGAGTTGGTTTAACTATGGGCCAACTTGCAATCGCTTGGGTCCTTCAAAATCCAAATGTTTCATCTGCAATCATGGGTGCAACAAAGCCAAAGCAGGTCAAAGAAAACGTGAAAGCGTCTGGAGTAAAACTAGATGCAGATGTCATGAAAGCAATTGATAAAGCTTTAGGCAATCTTCCAGAACGTGACCCTAAGAAAAACGAAAGCCCGAATCCTCGAGCGTAGTTTTACTTCTTTCCTGGTTTTACTTGAGGATGTGGCGCACGTAGGCGACGCATTTGTGTAGAACGAAGCCAGGCATACATTCCAAGGCCCTTAGTTTCTGTGCCTGGGAATTGTGCCAGTACAGCTTTGCGAATTTTTCGTGAGAGCAGAATTCCGTCAATGATGGCAACAATGAGCATTGCATACATCAGTGCGATCGCACCTAGTTGAATTACTGGACTTTGAATCAGGGTCAGTACCAAGACTACAAAGATGGTGGGAAGAAAATATTCACCAGTTGAGCGACGTGAATCTACGTAGTTACGAACAAATCGACGCGCTGGTCCACGATCACGTAGCGGTAGGGCTGACTCTTCACCGCGAAGATAGGCAGCGCGTTGGGCTAATCGATCTTCTCTTGCCTGTGCTTTAGAAGCTCGCTTCTGGTCCTTAGTGACGATGGGAGCAAGCGATGAAACTTTACGTTTTGACTCGGCTTCCTTGCGTTTAGGGGTAGGTCGACCTTTGCCTTCATGTGAACTCATGGCATAACTATAGAGGCCGTGTTGAGCTGGCCCTCAACTCGCTAGCCGGACACGGGGGGAGTAGGCTTTGGGGTAGGAGTCAATCAAGGAGAGAAATAATGACAACTGAAGCAACGACAACAACAGGAATTCAACTAACAGATGTGGCCGCCTCAAAGGTTTCTGCTTTGCTAGCTCAAGAAGGTCGCGATGACCTCAACCTTCGTGTTGCCGTCCAGCCAGGTGGATGTTCAGGCCTGAAGTATCAGTTGTACTTTGATGACCGCAACCTGGATGGGGACATTGTCCGCGAGTTTGGCGCTGTAAAGGTAGTTACCGACAAGATGAGTGATCCTTACTTGTCCGGTGCAACTATTGATTTTGTTGACACAATCGAAAAGCAAGGATTTACAATTGATAATCCAAATGCACAGGGCTCATGTGCTTGTGGCGATTCATTTAACTAAGTCACAACCCTTTTCGCACTAGTATCCCCACATGAAAATTGGTGTAGCGGGTTCAGTTGGTCTTGATCATTTAATGACCTTCTCAGGCAAATTCACGGATTCCTTGGTTGCCGGTTCTTTGCAGAAAGTTTCACTCTCTTTTCTTGTAGATAGTTTGGATGTTCGACGCGGGGGATGTGCTGCAAACATCGCTTTTGGAATGGGCGTTCTAGGACTTAATCCCATTCTCATTGCAGCTGTTGGAAAAGATTGGGCTGATTATGATGCCTGGCTTTCTCGTCATGGAGTGGATACCTCTCACGCATTAGTATCAACAACTTTGCACACCGCACACTTTGTTGTCACAACAGATCAAGAACTTAACCAGATAGCATCCTTTTTCCCAGGTGCCATGTCTGAAGCTCGAAACATTGAGCTGACACCGATCATGGAAAAGGTCGGTCGTTTAGACATGATGGTCATTTCACCTGATGATCCAGAAGCGATGTTGCGCCACTCAGAGGTTTGTCGCCAGCAGGCAATCGCATTTGCCGCAGACCCTTCTCAGCAAATGGCACGCATGACAGGTGAGGAAATCAAGCTACTTATCGATGGTGCCTCATATCTGTTTCTGAATGAATATGAGTTAGCCCTTGCGATGCAAAAAACAGGCTGGACAGATCTCGAGATTCTAGAGCGCGTGAAATACCGAGTCGTGACTTTAGGGTCAATGGGAGCAAAAGTTGAGAGTGCGACCGGAGAGTTTGTTCAAGTCGCATGCCCTAAAGAGAAATCAAAGACAGATCCAACTGGTGTGGGCGATTCATTTAGATCTGGCTTTATTGCTGGACTGGCTTGGGGACTTTC
>CANHFN010000105.1 GCA_947459935.1 Actinomycetota bacterium | reverse complement strand
CGATCTAATGCGCGATATGCCAGTTCACTCTCACCACGTTCATATGCCAAAGTGGCAAATAGACAGGCAACTGGTGCCACATAGCTATTCGGTGCGATGCGTAGTAAATACAGCCACATATTCCAATAGACATCAAAAGTTTGAGCATTGTGAGTGCCCATCGCAAAATCTCGAACTTGAATATCTGAAAGACGCCCAATTACTTGAGAGATTAGTTCGATGTCACACTCATATCCTCGATCTGCAAACTGCATGGATAAGTCAATAACTGCAGTTGCGCCATCTCGCTGAAGCAAGTTGAGATCGTTACTAAAAGCGCTTAGCCCAAAGGTGTTAACACTTTCGATGAATTCGATATCGGTTGCAAGTGGCAATGCGGTGATATTTACATATGTATTTTCAGTTGTCATTGTTTTATCCTTTGAATGTAGTGGGTGCTTTAACGATTGTGACTACTGCGACTGTGACTTTCTTAATGCTTCCGGTAACTGCTCGAGCAACACTGTTGTGGAGGTATGTCCCATTCCAGGTTGTTAATAAAGTGATCTGATAGGTGCCTGGCTGTTTATAGGTGTGGTGAATTTTTCCGTTGGGATAAGGGGCACCATTTTCTGTTGTGGGATAAATACCGCCATCTCCAAAACTCCACACAAAGGATGGTCGCAAAGTCACATCAACAACTTCACCAATGATGTCTATGCGACTTTGAAAAAGTGTCGGAAGATCACACCAGAAATAAACTGGCACATTTACTAATGGTTCAAACTCTGGTTGGTGCGCCACCCCAGCAGTTGGCACCATGGCGGTTAATCGATCGTTGAGATTGACTTTAGTAACTGCCTTTTTTACGCGTGGCTTATGGGTGCGTTTGATGACTGGCTTTTTCACACTTGGCTTTGGAGCTGTCGTTGGTTTAAAAAACAGCGGCGCGGCTTTAGCTGTGGGGGTAACTTTGACTGTGGGCTTTTTTGTGGCGTGAGTGATGCTTTTCTTTATCGTTGTAGAGCCTTTACGGGCCTCGATAATGATTTGGTTGTTATCGGTATAGACATTGATGCAGGCTGTTTCTGCGCATTCCTCGGCAGCAACACCGGCCGGCATACCCCAAACTGCAAGTAAGAGAACAAGAATTATGGTGAACATGTGCGCCACGATAAATTGCCGGTGAGACCGTTCAGGAAGTCATTGCGCTAACTGTGGATAGATGTGACAGGCTATGAGCATGGCAGCGCGCGATGGTGATGGATGGGTTCAATGCGCCTGTGGACATAAGCATTGGGGCCTCAATGGTGCAGCAGGAATTTTAATCCTTCGCGGCACTGAAATCTTGCTGCAGCACCGAGCCCCGTGGGTGCATAACGGTGACACCTGGGGCATTCCTGGTGGAGCACGCGATTCTCATGAGAGCACTATCGAAGGAGCGTTTCGCGAAGCGGTTGAGGAAACCGGTATCGACACACAACTGCTCACACCCTTGCACACATTTAGCGATGATCACGGTGACTGGAAGTATGAAACCGTTATTGCACGTGCAACGATTGGTTTAATCGCCCACGAAGTAAATGATGAATCCCACGAAGTGCGATGGGTGGAAATAGATCTGGTTGATGAACTTCCTTTGCATCCCAGCTTTGCTAAATCCTGGCCAGAATTAAAGAAATTGCTTAATAACTTTATCGGCCCACGTTAATTCTGCTTCAGCACTATGAGCCACAACAACGATTGTCACGCCACTTTCTGCTAATTTCTGAAGCAATTCAATGATTCTCTTTCTGCTGCTCACATCTTGGGCAGACAGCGGTTCATCCAGAAGCAAAACTGGTGTTTGTTGAGCAATAGCAGCTGCAATCGAAACTCGTTGGGCTTCTCCCCCAGATAAAGTAGTAACTAATCTATCGGCCAATGAAGTGAGCGCCAGAGCCTTCATCACATCATCTGCTGGTCCAGCCAATTCGATGATTTGTCTAACGGTAAAACCCAAGTGATAGCTTTGATTTTGAATAGCAACAGCGCGCATCTGTGCAAGCAGTGCGGGCGAGGTCAGTATTGGATGCACATCATCAATGGTGATTGTTCCCTTGCTGGGAGCAATATCCCCCGCAATTGCTGCAAGCAGCGTTGATTTACCAGATCCATTTGGACCAACTATTGCAGTGATAGATCCCGCAGGGATTTGTTCGCTGTAGTCATAGATAATTTCTCGCCCGTCACGAACAATTGTGATTTCATCAATAGTAATCATTGAGTTCTCCACACATTATTCTTAAGGCTCACTAGTGCGATTAACACAGGTGCACCAAGCAGTGAGGTAACAAGACCAATCGGAAGTTCATTTGGCTGGGCAATAGTTCTTGAAAGAGTATCGGCAACTACTACCAAAAAAGCACCAATGATCGCTGTATGAAAAACCAAGGTGCGATGGGTTGGGCCATAGATAAAGCGAGCAATATGTGGTGCTGCTAGTCCAATAAAAGCTATTGATCCAACAGTACTGACTGCGCCGCCTGCGAGTAATGAAAGTGCAATGAGTGCGATAAGTCTGAGTTTTGTCACATCAACTCCTAGGTGAAATGCGGTGGCATCTCCTAAAGAAAGTCGATCTAGAGCAGGTGAAATTCTCCAAGCGATGATCGCACCAATAATTGCAGTGATGCTTATCCCTACTAGATTTTCTTTCGTCACAAGTGCAAGTGATCCAAAGTTCCAAAAAGAAATTGAGCGAGCATCTGCTCTACTCACCATAGTTGAGACAAGGCCAACTACGGCGGTGAAAATTGCCGAAACAGCTATTCCCACAATTATCAAAGCAAAAGATGACAGTTGTGCTCGAAGATTGGCTAACTTAAATGTCAGAGAAGTTGCAGCCATTGCACCAACTGCTCCGCAAATTATTGCACCAATAGATCCCACCTGTGCCAAACCGGTGATGACAGCTAACACGGTGCCAAGTGATGCCCCAGCTGTTGTTCCTAAGATTGAAGGCTCTGCCAAGGCGTTATTGCAGACACCTTGAGCCAATAAGCCAGCTAGCGCCAAGGATGCGCCAACAATGAGTGCGGCAGTAACTCGTGGAATGCGTATCTGCCACAAAATCTCATTACTTCCAGGAGATATTAGGGCTGACCAGAAATTTTCAATCTCGGCTGCCCCCATATAGATCGCGATCAGTGTTGCGAAAACTAGCAATATGGCTGGAGCTAGCCTCTTCACTTCAACACCGCGCTAACTCTTTCCGCTAACACTTGAACAAGTGATGGTGTGCGAGGACCAAAGGAGAGCAGCAAAGAATCATCAACATCGATCACTGCCCGATTTTTCCCAGCCTCTGTTTGTGCCACGCCCGGCAATTTCAGTAGACCCGAGATTCCACCAACAGATTCCAAACCCTTGGTCATCACAATGATCACATCTGGATTTAGGGTTGCCAGGCTTTCTGCCGTCAATGTGTTGAATGGACGCGGCAAGGCTGCTGCCCCCACATCAATCCCACCTATAGCAGAGATCAGCGAGTCAGCACCTGAGCCTTCTCCCCCAATTAAATAGATAGATGAAGTGCCACGAAGATATAGGAATGCAATACGTGGTTTGCTTGAAAGCTTTGAATTCACAATTGCAGAGGAAATGGCTTTATTGAGTAACTCTCCCTGTTGCGCAGAATCAATGACATTTGCAACTGCCTGCACCTTTGAAGAAATATCTGCAAGGTTCCAACTTTCTGGAGTTTGCTCAACCCTGATTCCTGCTGACCTAATCTGATCTATTGCAGATTTAGGACCAGTTGATGCATCAATTATTACAAGATCTGGTTTTAGTGCAATCACTTTTTCAGGAATCACCTGATGTCCTGATGTAATGACCGGAATATCCTCTAATGCTTTTTCTGAACTGGAAAGATCTCGCCCAACAAGAAGTGCCTTTGCATTTAAGGAGTTCAAGATTTCAGCAACTCCATTTGCCAGTACCACAACTCTTTGCACTGAGAATGAACTTGCTGCGTCAACTGATAT
>CANHFN010000104.1 GCA_947459935.1 Actinomycetota bacterium | reverse complement strand
TCTGACATTGAGATTCAAGCACGCGAAATCGATCGAATTACTCGCTTGCAGGAGGATCTTTTGTCACGCCATGTGGTGAAGACTTCAGAAGAAATTCGCAAAGATATCGAGCGTGACAAGATTCTTACCGCAACAGAAGCTGTTGAATACGGAATCATCGACCAAGTGCTTGCTTCACGAAAGGCAAAGAAGTAACTCTTCTTTACAATTAATTGAAACTATTTGAGCCGGGTTCCCTTTGGTCATACAAGGGATACCGGCTCTTTTGGTTTTCAAACGCCATCTTCGTTTTAGGGGCATCGGCATTTCCGATTGCTCTTGCTGTAGCAGTACTTGATGCTGGAGGAACAGCCACTTCTCTGGGATTAATTCTTGGTGCGCGAGTTTTATCAGGTGTTGTCTTTGCGCCATTTGCAGGTGTGTGGGCCGATAGATTGCCGCGCAAAAATGTCATGATCGGTGCGGATTTGTTTAGGTCAGCAGTAGTAGTAACAATGATTTTTATTTCAGCACCATCTATGCCGCATTACTTATTGGGAATCGCTGTTTTCTCAATGGGTCTTGGTGATGCATTTGGTGCCGCTGCAGCTGGTGCAATAGTTCCAAGCCTTGTTCCTGATGAAAAACTACCTGCAGCAAATGTTGCTCGCAATATTGTCACCAAAGGCGCTTCCATTGTTGGCCCAGGAATAGGTGGCGCATCAGTTCTTTTGATTGGTGCCAGACTCACCTTTGTCTTCACTGCTGTTGCATTTGCCTTTGGAACTTATTTCCTCTCCAAAATTCAAGAAGATATCAATGGCAATAAGCGCGAACAAGAACCTTTTTTTGTTGAGCTCCGTGAAGGTTTGCGCACAGTGAGAGATATTCCGTGGATTGGTGCAATGATCCTGATGGTCTCAGTTCAATTAATGGTTGTTCTTGCTGCCGAAACAGTTTTACTGCCAGTGATTAGTCGGCGTGAATTTGATTCAAATGCACCATTTGCATTAGCAGCCACAGCATTTTCAGTAGGCAGCATTATTTCAGCGCTAATTTGCGTCAAGGTGAAAGTTAAACATGAAGGCTATGTCTCCATCTTTGTGTGGATGTTTATCATCATCGCTCCACTTGCCTTGGCATTTCCTGTCTCAGAAGCGTTTTTAGTAGCCGCTTATCTGCTTGCAGGGTTCTCCGTTGGGCCATGGGAGGCATGGTGGTCCTCTGCGGTGCAACGAGAAGTCCCACAACATTTGCAAGGTCGGGTATTTTCAATTGACCACATGGGTTCTGCAGGATTAATGCCGATTGGCATGGCATTGATTGGTCCTGCCGTTGCTTTCTTCGGTGAGAAAGAGTTGTTAATTGGGGCATCTATTTTCCATGTGCTCATCAGCTTTGCAATCCTTCGAGTCCCTGGTGTTAAGAATATGAAAATGCCAATTCCTTCTGCTGATTATTCTCACGGCGAACAAAAGTAAGCCCAAAAACCCAAGCACAATTTCACCCAAGAACGTAAAATTTGGGCATGACAAGAATCGGTGAAACAAGCGATCTGCTCAAGTGCTCTTTCTGCGGCAAGACCCAGAAGCAGGTTAAGAAGTTAATTGCCGGTCCTGGCGTTTATATCTGCGATGAATGTATTGAGTTATGTAATGAGATCATTGTCGAAGAACTCACCGAAGCGGCATCCCTTGGTCTTTCTGAACTTCCTAAGCCACAGGCAATCTTTGAATTTCTAGATCAATATGTAATCGGACAAGACCGAGCAAAGAAGTCTTTATCTGTTGCCGTCTATAACCACTACAAGCGCGTGCAGAGCGGTGAGTCAAAGGGTGAAGGCGCTATTGAATTAGCAAAGTCAAATATTTTGATGCTGGGACCAACTGGTTGTGGCAAGACGCTAATGGCTCAAACTTTAGCTCGCATGCTTAACGTTCCATTTGCAATCGCAGATGCAACAGCTCTTACAGAGGCCGGTTATGTCGGTGAAGATGTGGAAAACATTTTGCTCAAGCTTTTGCAAGCGGCAGATTATGATGTGAAAAAAGCTGAAACAGGAATTATCTATATCGATGAGATCGATAAGGTTGCACGCAAATCTGAAAACCCATCTATTACCCGAGATGTTTCAGGTGAAGGTGTTCAGCAAGCACTGCTGAAGATCCT
Organism: Actinomycetota bacterium; assembly: GCA_947459935.1. Taxonomy (GTDB): domain Bacteria; phylum Actinomycetota; class Actinomycetes; order Nanopelagicales; family Nanopelagicaceae; genus Planktophila. The sequence goes on along the minus strand of CANHFN010000104.1, from coordinate 1,890 downwards.
TGAAGGAACAGTTGCATCTGTTCCACCTCAGGGTGGTCGCAAGCACCCTCATCAAGAGTTTATTCAGATCGACACAACAAATGTCTTGTTCATTGTTGGCGGCGCATTCTCCGGTCTTGAAAAGATCATTGAAAGCAGAATTGGAAAGTCAGGCGTGGGCTTTAATGCGACTTTGCAAGATGCTTCTGAGAAGAACCGTAAAGACATATTCGCAGATGTCATGCCAGAGGATCTCTTGAAGTTTGGCATGATTCCAGAGTTCATTGGTCGCTTACCTGTTCTTACAAGTGTTGAAAACCTTGACAAGCCGGCACTAATGCAGATTCTGACTGAGCCAAAAAATGCTCTTGTGAAGCAGTATCAGCGACTATTTAATCTTGATCATGTAGAGCTTCAATTTGATGAAGAAGCATTGGATGCAATTGCAGATCTTGCACAGGAACGTGGCACAGGTGCTCGAGGACTTCGAGCAATCATGGAATCTGTGCTCCTATCGGTGATGTATGAAGTTCCAAGCCGCACAGACATTGAAAAGGTGATTATCACCAAGGAGTGCATCACATCTGGTGGCCAGCCAACATTGGTAAATCACACAGGCCCAAAGCGCTCACGAGCAGCAAAAGGTACTGAGGAGAAGAGCGCATAATCTAGACTGCGTACTATGTCTTCAAGCCGTGAATTAGCCTCATCTTTCTCGCCAAACGAGATTGAATCAGCGCTATATGAAAATTGGATGAAGGCTGGATATTTCACAGCTGATGCTTCTTCTAGCAAGCCGCCATTTTCCATAGTTTTGCCCCCACCCAATGTGACAGGCGTATTACACATTGGTCATGCACTCGATCAAACTTTGCAGGATTGTTTAACGCGCATGAAGCGCATGCAAGGTTTTGAAGTTTTATGGTTACCAGGAATGGACCATGCGGGTATTGCAACTCAAAATGTTGTAGAAAAACAATTAGCAGCTAGCGGTAAGTCACGCCACGATCTTGGTCGTGAAGAGTTTGTTAACAAAGTGTGGGAATGGAAAGAAGAATCAGGTGGCGCAATTCTTGAACAGATGAAGCGCCTAGGATCTTCAGTTGATTGGTCAAGAGAACGCTTCACTATGGATGAAGGAATGTCCAAGGCTGTAGTTGCAATATTTAAGCGGATGTATGAAGCAGGGCTTATTTACCGGGCAGAAAGAATTATCAACTGGTGTCCACGATGTTTAACAGCGTTATCTGATATTGAAGTTGAACACAGCGATGATGCAGGTGAATTAGTTTCAATTCGCTACGGTGATGGTGTTGCAGCAATTGTTGTTGCCACAACTCGTGCAGAAACAATGCTGGGTGATACGGCCGTTGCTGTTAATCCAGATGATGAGCGGTATGCACACATGATTGGCAAGACGGTAAAAGTTCCATTGATTAATCGCGAGATTCCAATTGTTGCTGATGAACATGTGGATTCTGCATTTGGAACAGGTGCGGTAAAGGTAACTCCAGCTCACGATGTAAATGACTTTGAAATCGGTGTTCGCCATAACTTGGCAAACATTGTGATCTTGGATGCTGATGCAAAGGTAATTGGTACTAACAGCGCCTTTGATGGTTTGGATCGCTTTGATGCCCGTAAGGCGGTTGTGGAAGCACTTCGCGCAGAAGGGCGCATAGTTGCTGAAAAGCGTCCATACATGCACGCTGTTGGGAATTGCTCACGCTGCGATACAACTGTTGAACCACGTTTATCAAAGCAGTGGTTTGTAAAGGTTGCTCCAATGGCAAAGGCCTCAGCTGATGCTGTTCGAAGTGGCAAAGTAAAGATTGAACCTGAAGCACTTGCTCCCCGCTACCTTGAGTGGGTCGACAACATGCATGATTGGTGTATTTCGCGCCAGTTGTG
>CANHFN010000103.1 GCA_947459935.1 Actinomycetota bacterium | reverse complement strand
TCATCTCATCATCACTATATGTGTAGATGTATTCACCCTTCTTGCCTCCGCCGCCCATTACTTCGATGCGGTGTAGAGGTGGAATCGCGGCAAACACGCGGCCTGAATCAATCAGAGGGCGCATGTAGCGATACATAAGAGTCAATAGCAAACAACGAATATGCGCCCCGTCAACGTCAGCATCAGACATCAAAATAATGCGCCCATAACGTGCCTCATCTAGTTCAAAAGACTTTCCTGAACCAGCACCGATTACCTGAATGATGGATCCACACTCTTTATCTTCAAGCATCTGCGATAGCGATGCTTTCTGAACATTCAGAATCTTTCCGCGGATTGGAAGGATTGCTTGGAACTCACTATTGCGCGCAGCCTTGGTTGTGCCAAGGGCTGAGTCACCTTCCACGATAAACAATTCTGTGCGCGTTACATCCTCTGAGCGGCAATCTGAGAGCTTTGTAGGCAATGATGAAGATTCAAGTGCGTTCTTACGGCGCTGCAGATCCTTGTGGGCACGTGCACTAATACGTGTACGAGATGCCGCTGCAATCTTTTCAAGAACAAGTCGGCCATTTGCCTTATCAATGCGCTTTGTTGTGTTGAAGTATTCCTTCATCTTCTCAGCAACAACGGCAGAGACAATTCGTGTGGCAGCTGCAGTTCCGAGAACTTCCTTTGTCTGGCCTTCAAACTGTGGCTCGGACATACGAACTGTCACAACTGCAGTCAATCCTTCAAGCACATCGTCTTTGATTACATCAATTTCTTTATTTGACAGAGTCTTAGTTGAGCGAAGAGCTTCGTTAACAACCTTAACTAATGCTTTTTCAAAACCTACAACGTGAGTTCCACCTTTAGGTGTTGCAATGATGTTCACAAATGAGCGCTGGGTGGTCTCAAAACCATTGCCCCACTTCATCGCGATATCAACCTCCATATCGCGCTCAACCTCAGTTGAAACCATATGGCCCTTGTCATCGAGTACTGGAACAGTCTCTTGGTAGTGACCGGTGCCGTAGATACGAATGACATCGCCAACAGCTTCATCTGGCTGCAGATAATTGCAGTATTCAGTAATTCCGCTCTTGTGGAAGAAAGTTTCAGTTGTCTTAGTCTTGGTGCGATTATCATTAACAATCAGCGTTAATCCAGGGACTAAATAAGATGTTTGACGAGCACGTGCGTAGATATCTTCAAGATCAAGTTCAGCTTCCTTCAAAAAGATCTGGCGATCACTCCACCACTTAATGCGGGTTCCCGTTACCTTAGAAGAAATCTTTCCGATAACACGTAATCCTGATTTTGGCTCAAAGGGAGCCTTAGGTCCATCACCATCAAAAATTCCAGCTGTTCCACGTTGGAATGACATCCAATAAATTTTGCCATCACGATCAACTTCAGCATCAAGGCGTGAAGCAAGTGCGTTAACTACAGATGCGCCAACACCGTGTAATCCTCCTGAGGCTGCGTATGAACCGCCACCAAATTTGCCACCAGCGTGTAATTTTGTAAGAACAACTTCAACTCCAGTAAGTCCAGTCTTTTGTTCTTTATCTACCGGAATACCGCGACCATCATCATGGACTTCAACAGAGCCATCTGATTCAAGATTTATTTCAATCTTCTTGCAATGTCCAGCCAGCGCCTCGTCAACAGAGTTATCAATAATTTCCCACAGGCAGTGCATGAGGCCACGAGAGTCGGTGGAACCGATATACATACCTGGGCGTTTGCGAACGGCATCTAGGCCTTCAAGGACCGCTAAATCTTTTGCGGTATAACTATCTTGCGAAGGGGTCGCAATTACATCTTTCTCGGCCATGGGGCGAAAGATTATCTTCCTCACCCCATTTTTGCGCTTAAGCGCGCCGTATACATCTCAGATAGTGGAAATTGTCGACTCTCAGCGTTAAATCAGTGTTATTTATGGAAAAAAGAATAAATATAACGAGCGGGGAATAAATAAATGTGGTTTCCTGTTCCATAGGAAGTACACGGAAACGGAGAGAGATATGACAGAACAGATGTTGCTTGAATCAGTACCTCTTAACGCCCTAGATCGTTGCGATCGTTGCGGCGCCCAGGCTTATGTCCGCGCAGTGCTTCTCAACGGCGGAGAACTCATGTTCTGCGCTCATCATGGCAAGGAATATGCTGAAAAGCTAAAGACAGTTGCCGCAAAGATTCAGGATGAAACAGAAAAACTGATTGAATCTAAAAACTAGATTTATAAAAAAGCCCTTATGCGAATGTTCGCATAAGGGCTTTTTTGTTTTAACTCTTAATCTAGGTAGTCGCGAAGAACCTGGCTGCGTGATGGGTGACGAAGCTTTGACATTGTCTTAGATTCAATCTGGCGAATACGTTCACGAGTAACTCCGTAAACCTTTCCGATCTCATCAAGTGTCTTTGGCTGACCATCTGTTAAACCAAATCGCATTGCAACAACACCTGCTTCACGCTCTGACAAAGTATCTAGAACTGAGTGCAACTGCTCTTGTAGCAAGGTGAAAGAAACCGCATCAGCTGGAACAACAGCTTCTGAGTCTTCAATCAAATCACCAAACTCTGAATCTCCCTCTTCACCAAGTGGTGTGTGAAGTGAAATTGGTTCGCGACCATACTTTTGAACTTCAACAACCTTTTCAGGAGTCATATCTAGTTCTTTAGCCAACTCTTCAGGAGTCGGTTCACGACCAAGATCTTGAAGCATCTGGCGCTGAACACGTGCCAACTTATTAATAACTTCAACCATGTGAACAGGGATACGGATTGTGCGAGCCTGGTCTGCCATCGCACGAGTAATCGCCTGACGAATCCACCAGGTTGCATAGGTTGAGAACTTGTAACCCTTTGTGTAGTCAAACTTTTCAACTGCGCGAATAAGGCCCAAGTTTCCTTCCTGGATCAAGTCCAAGAAGAGCATTCCACGGCCGGTATAGCGCTTTGCCAGAGATACAACCAGACGTAGGTTTGCCTCTAGCAAGTGGTTCTTGGCGCGCTTTCCATCTTCTACGAGCCATTCCAATTCGCGCTTGTACTTTTTCTCAAGCTTCTTCTCATGCTTCAATTTTTCTTCTGCAAAAAGACCAACTTCTACGCGTGTAGCAAGCTCTACTTCAAGCTCTGCATTCAGCAATGCAACGCGGCCAATCTGCTTTAAGTAATCCTTAACTGGGTCTGCAGTAGCACCAGCGGTCATAACAGTCTGGGCAGGAGCATCATCTTCTTCAGATGCCTTTAATGTAAACGCATCCTCTTCCTTGCCCTGTGTTGCCTCATCAGCAAGATCCACAACACGAGGTTGGGCACCCTTTTCCTCTTCGCTGTCGATAATCTCGACAACTTCCTTAATTAAGGTCTCAACATCTTCGAGTTCAACTTCTTCAAGTTCAACTTCCTCGCCATCAATCTTTGTAATTACCGACTTGGCAGCCTTTGCATCAACCTTTGGAGCTGCAACAACCTCTTTAACTGGTTCTGGTTTAGGTGCGATTAACTCGTACTCAGCTTTCTTGAGAATCCGAGAAGGAGATCCAAGACCGCCCTTTCGAAGCTTTTCAATCAACACTGGAACTTCTGTTGCGAGCGCACGTGCCTCATCAACTAAATCTTTATCTGCCTTCTTAGGAATTCTGTTGATTGATGTGACACCGCGAGCATCAAGTTCTGCTAAAACTTCGTTTTGTCGAAGTACTGCATTCTTTGCATCAACAATTTGCTGCACATCTTTTGCAGTTAAATCTTTTTTAAGTTCAATTTTCTTGGCAGGTGCTGCCTTTTTAACTGGTGCTGCCTTCTTAGCTGGTACTGCCTTCTTTGCAACAGCTTTTTTCACTGGAGCGGCTTTTTTAACAGCAGCTTTCTTCGCAGGTGCAACTGCTTTTTTAGCAGCAGCCTTTTTTGCTGGTGCTACTGCGGCCTTTTTCGCTGGAGCTGCTTTCTTTGCAACAGCCTTTTTAACTGGTGCGGCTTCCTTCTTTGCAGAAGTTTTTGCCTTCACCTTGTTTTTGAGCGCACTAAATACAGCCACAATTGTCCTTTGATTTTTTCAGCGAGTCCGCTGAAGTGATAGGTATATTATAATTTGTCCACAGGGCAAAATGCACATCGAAAACCCCTATTTGGCCAG
>CANHFN010000102.1 GCA_947459935.1 Actinomycetota bacterium | reverse complement strand
GGACATCATTAGGCGGTTAAAGCCTGAGCAGTTACAACTAAAAGGTATCCACTCAGAATCCGGGGAGTACTCCTTGCTGCGCTGGCTTGAGACCTACACCCGTCACGCCAACAATCACGCAGAACAAATCAAAGAAAACCTAGCTGGGAAATAACCTCTAGATCTCACCCCAATAGGGGTGAGGCTGCCTTGATTAAGCAGGGGTTACCCATCACCCTTTGAGCATGAAACGTGGCGCAATTCCTGGAGTGAATCTTGCGCGCACGGTGGCTCCCGCGGTTCCGGCCAATTTTCTGAGCAGAAAGCACCTGTTTAACCTTTTTGAGACAAACATGCCAGGAGCCACGATTGTCGCCGCTCCGACTGGATACGGAAAAACGATGCTTGTGGCTGAGTGGGCTCAGGCTCAAACCAGACCAACCATTTGGTGCTCTGTAGATCCCAGTGATTCTCCACAAATGTTTTTTGCCCACATCGTGCAGGCGGTTCGAAATGTTTTGCCTAAGTTTGCTGCAGATTTTGAAAGTGAAAGATTCCTTTCAGCAGATAGCTACATACGTTATATGGTCCATGAAGCAGGTGAAGTAAAAGAGGATTTTAACTTTGTTATTGATAACGGACCATCTGATGCTCAAGAGGTGGCTCCATTTGCTCAAGCTCTAGTTGATAATCTGCCCAACAATGTTCACGTTGTAATTGTCAGACGAGTTACACCTGCCACTTCATTGGCTCGATATGCAAGCCTTGGAAACTTACAACTCATAACAAGCCAAGACTTAAAGTTTTCACAGAATGAAATTGCCGTGATTTGCGAACTCAATGGATTGGACATTAAAGACTGGAGGGTTGCACAACACTTAGTCAAGTGCAACGGCTGGCCAGCTGCAATTCAAATGATGGCAAAGAATATTTCACATGGAGCAACCGTTAGCGAATTTAAAATAGGTGACACTTTAAATCCATTAAAGATTTTAGCCCTAGAGTCCTTTGCTTCATTAAATCAAGAGAATCAGCACAATTTATTGAAACTGGGAATAGTAGAGGAGTTTGATCTTGAAGCCGCCGCGATAATTTTAGGCGAAGATTTCTCTGAAAGTTATGTTAACAAGTTGGCAACCGATGGAATGTTTGTCTCTGTCTCTTCAGGATTTCAGAGAAATTACAAAATCAATCCAATTATGTTTACAGTGCTGCAAGAGATCCGCAATAGTAAAAAGTATCAAGAGCTTGCCACGCATGAGAAATTAGCTCAGTACTTCATTTCCAAAGGTGCGCCAGCGCAAGCGCTAGAGCACATTTTTAAGTCTGGTAATACCGACCAGATAACAGAAATTCTCAGGGTATCGATCCGAAGCATGGCTGCAATCGGACGTGGAGATCAAATTATTCGATGGGCCAACTATGGCGCAGATGAAAGCCCGACTGGTGAGTTGATTAAGAAAACTATTGAAGTTGTGGGCCATTTAGTTAACTTGGATTTCGAAAAAGCAGAAGCGATGGCGGCAGAGTTACAATATGTGGCAAATCAAGATGTGCAGGCAGAGTTTCTTTCCCAATTGGCAGCAATGATTTTGTCCCACGTGCATTTTGCTCGCGGAGATTTCGAACGTACGCGGGCACTAATCGGCATTGCACTGGCTAAAGACTACGGATTAGTTGGTATTGAAAATGTCGACAAGATCGCACTTCTGCGCTTGCAAGCCGACATTGCTTACATCTACGACGATGAAGAGTTGGTTGCATCTTCATTACTTCAAGCCAAGGAATTACAAGATGGCAACAATCAAGTCCTTACTGCCTATCACATCGGCTGCATGACATCGATGACCTTGTGGTGCGAAGGAAGATTTTTTGAGGCTGCAGAATTTGCATCGATTGCAATAGCTCAGGCTGAAAATAATGGATTCTCTGGAATTACTGCCCCACTTGATGCATTGTTGGTTTTATCCCGATGCCAGCTAGAACTTTCGCAATTAGAACGGGCGATCGAGACTTCAAATTCTATTGAAGAAAAAGCAGAAGCTTCGCGAATCTGGCCTTGGTACTTTATGGGCAACGGAACTCGTTCCCGGATTCAAATTACTCAGGGATTGATCACTCACGTAGTTGATGTGATTGCAGCTCAACGTGAAACTCATAGACAACTCCAAACGCCAAATCAGCTGGGCTGGATTATCGATGTCACAGATGTTTTCTTACGTTTTGTTTTAAATGACTGGAAACGCGCAGAAGAGCTATTGCAACGGATGCCAAAGATTGAAATGGTCCGGCAAATTGACATGAATTTGAAGTTTGAGGCAGATCCAAAGCGCATTCATGCTTTAGTTGCACAGATGCCTGAAACAAACCCACGGCAGCGAGTGAATAAAATCTTGTATCAAGCCACCATCAATATTGATCAAGAAAATGTTGCACTTAATTACTTGCGTACCGCTCTTGACCTAGGGGCTGAGGTTGGTTTTCATGAGTATTTTGTTCGTCAAAATCGGCTCTATCCAATCATGGTGAAAGCTGCTGCAGCCAAGCCAACTATCTTCATAGAAAGCGTGGTGCACGAGATGTCAGAACGGATTAAGAATTCAAATTCAGATACCGGAGCTCTAGAAGAAAAGTTAACTAACCGGGAACTTGAGATCTTAAAGCATCTGACAACAGGTAATCCGATTAGTTCAATTGCTAAGCAACTCCATATTTCACAGAACACCATGAAAACACACTTGAGAAATGTGTATAGAAAGTTAGATGTGGATGGGCGTCATACCGCCGTTGAAAAGGCTAAGAAGCTCCTTCTCATCTGAGTCTTTCCTATAAGGTTGGCGCCATGGGTCCAGCTTTTAACCGCATCTGGGCTTCAAGCATAATTTCAAACCTTTCAGATGGAATTCTGATCGCAGCAGCCCCACTTCTTGCCATTTCACTGACGGACAGCACTGTGTTGATTTCGGCAATTGGCGCAATGGTGATGTTGCCATGGCTGCTCTTTGCAATTCCGATTGGCGTAATGGTCGATCGCGTGGATCGTCGCTTCATTCTGGCTGGGGCTAATGCCACACGAAGCATCGTCGTTGGATTAATTGCACTTTTAATCGCAACAGATCGAATTTCAATCTATTGGCTCCTCTTTTCAGCATTTGTTATTGGCGTTTGTGAAGTGGCAGCTGACACAACAGCTCAATCTCTCATCCCGCAGATTCTGGAAGAAAAGAACTTTGAAAAAGGAAATTCACGTCTTCAGATTTCAGAGACTGTTATCCAAGGATTTGTTGGTGCACCACTGAGTGGCTTTATTTATGCAATTGCAATTGCACTTCCATTCTTTATTAATAGTCTTGGTTTAGCAGTAGCTGCGCTACTCGCGCTTTCAATACCGATTAAGTATTTACAAGATGTTCGCCAAGATGATGTTGAAAAAGAGAAAAAGAAGTTTGTTGCAGATATGAAGTTTGGAATCAAGTATCTATATAACGAAAAAGTCTTGCGCAGACTTGTCGTTACTACCGCATCTATTGGTGTGTGTTATTCGATGGGTACGGCAACCATGGTCTTGTTCATTATTGAGGAACTCAAACTCCCAGAGCAGTTCTTCGGGGTTATTCTCACAATTCAAGGGATAGGCGCGGTCGCAGGTGCATTTGCAGCTCCAAAGTTGTCTGAAAAATTTGGCAGAAGCTATGTGATGACATTTGGAATTGTTTCCAGTTCAGTAGTCCTTTTGCTACAAGGATTTGCCCCCAACATCTATGTCTTCGTGGCCCTTGCAACCTTCGGTGGCTTTGCTATTTCACAGTGGAACATTTTGTTAATGGCCACCTATCAAACCGTGATCCCTAATGAGCTCTATGGGCGTATCCATGGCACCCGCAGAACATTGGTGTGGGGACTGATGCCGATTGGATCATTGCTGGGCGGAGTCCTTGCCCATTACAGCCTGCGGTTGCCGATGTATGTGGGCGGGGTAATTGCATCCGTCTTGGCATTCCTTTCTATTGGGTTCCTGCTCAATATTGCTGAGACCGCAAAACCTTCAGCCGAGGCAGTTGAGCCTGCTTAGTTGGGTAGAAAATCACCCTATTTGCACCATTTCTTTACGCTAACGTTATAAACCTCGCGCTCACGCAAACCGTTCACCTCTTGCTCATTTGCCGTTCATTAAGGCAGACTTCGCCTACCAAAAGCGCCTATGG
>CANHFN010000101.1 GCA_947459935.1 Actinomycetota bacterium | reverse complement strand
CGTGCAAAAAATAACTGCAGACCTTAAAAAGTCTGAATACACACTAGCTGCATAGGCTACTGTGATTCCGTTAGCCCAGGTGCCGCTCTCGACCTGGAATCTAGCGTCGACTAGGGGGCTTTTCACTTCATTGGTGTTGCAGACGATGAAGGAGAACAGTTTTGCAACTGAGTTCGTCGAAGATATGTGTGTAAAAACTTCGGGACTGAGAAAGCGTTAATCACACTACGCCCGTAGAAGCCCTGTTTGAATACCGAAGGACCCGGGTTCGATTCCCGGCACCTCCACCAAAATATAACTATCTGTATGCTTTTCTCATGGAAGCAATTCTTACCGCGCTAGCGATTTTGGTCATTTTCTTTTTTGCTAAAGATGGTTCCAGCAAGAGAAAAAAAGATTAATTAGGACTTCTCAATAAGATTCAGTGCTGCCCACCAGGCCCATGTCCATCTTTTCCGGATGAACGGCCACTCTTTTTCCACTTAAAAGTTGGCCCATGATCATTTGGCCCAACTTTTCTTATACCCAGTTTATTTCCAATGTTTGCAAGCAAATAAAAATCAGGGAAATACTCGCGTCGCACAGCAATGTATGAAGTGACTATTGAAAAGACTCCAAGCAGTTTTGCTGGCGTTTGCGCGATATTTACAAGCCAGGAACCGATGAAAAACCCAATTGTTACTAATAGTCCATGTACTAAACGTCTGAAAACAGTAAGTACGATGGACACGCTTTTTGATTGAGAAGAAATAGCATTGACTAACTTAGGCAAGGTAAGAGCGATTGCAATTGGCCCAGCCACGATGTCAATTAGAAAAATAATCGCGACAAGAATGGCAAGTGACTCCATTTCTAAGCCCTCCAATCACTTCTGATAGCTGCGAACATAACCATGTTCTCACGGGTTCCGTCCCCACAACACGATTTGTCTCGCAACACACCCTCTTGTACATAACCTGCGTTTGCTAAGACCTTCAATGAAGGCTTGTTTGATTCAACGACCAGGGCTTCAATGCGATGGAAACCAATAGTTTCGAAGCCATACTCGGTTAACAGTTTGGTTGCTTGTGTTGCAATTCCCTTGCCACGAACATCTGCGGTTAACCAATACCCAATTTCAGCTTTTTCCTCTTCCAGAACAAGGGTGTGAAAAGAGAGTGCACCTGCAAATTTTCCATCATATTCAAGGACTAACTGAAGCTCCGTGCGCATTGTGAAGCCATTGGGCGAACGCTCGCGCACATAATGTTCCGCATTCGCCATTTGATAATTAGCTGGTATGCGAGTGAACTTCGGAATTATTGGATCTTGAACTCCCTCAAATATGGGCATTATGTCTCGCTCTTCAGGCGCGCGAAGTGTTATCAACCCATAGTGCAGAGTTGGAACTTCAGTGGGCCACCAGATCATTTACCTAGTATCGCAGAGAAATATCTTGTGCAGTACGAAGTCACTGTCAAGCTTATGAATTTCCGCAAATTCTAAAGGTAAGAAGGTAATCAACTATTTTCACACCGCTTCAAGAAATGGACGAGAGGGAACAAAAAAGGATTTGCCTTTAGGTGATTTCCATAGGCAAGAGCCATCGGGATTACTTTCAAGGCTCCAACCACCATGTGTTTTCATTCTGTGGTGACGTCGGCACAGTAATCCAAGATTTGCAGGATTTGTTGCCCCGCCGGTTTCCCAACTCTGCGCATGATCAATATCTGAACTTTGTCCTGTTCGCCTGCATCCAGGAAATCTGCAGACTCGATCTCGTGCAAGTAAGTAATCAACTAGTTCTTGAGGTGGCGTGTATTTTTCTCTGCCAAAATCCAAGAGATTTCCAGTAGTTGGATCACTTACAAATCGTTGCCAATTTCCATCGGCAGCTAAGCGTCGAGCAACTGAGGCAGGAATCGCTCCATACCCAGCAAGTTGTCCAGGATTTTCCGCAAGCCCCAACAAAGTTGGAAGATCTATTGCGACGCTGATTGTTATAGGACGGCGATGTGGCTGAACATCATCGGCCAAAGAAGATAGCGCTTGAGATGCGATGTAGGTAAGCGCATCAGCACGTTTCATATCTGCAGAAAGCATGGACCATTCTGCTCCGCCTTCACGATTGTGTTGTAAACAATCCTGTGAAATACCCACAACCGCATCACAAAGACAGGAATCTTCCTCTTGATTTCTCTTCACAATAAATGCTTCAATTGATTTCATAACTGTTTGCGCATCCTCAGCAGGCAGAATTGCAATAACCGTAGCCATGCCATCTGCTTCTGGATAGCAAGAAACCCTGCGTGAATCACGAGCGCGTTCTACGATCTCTTCAAACTCTTCAGGTGCAAGCTTTGCAATAGTTGTCTTGACCTTTGATGCAACTTGTCCTGGAGTGTGGAATTCGGCATGTGCCAATGCAGTCTGTTCGACACGGAAAACTGATTCCTGGCTCAAACCATTTCTAATCGCAGTGGCAGTTTCGCGTGCAATCACAGTTGCATGTGCCACAGAAATTTCACCAGTAGAAAGTGCTGAAATAGTGTTGGGCAGATGTCCAACCAATACGCGCGCAACATCAATTCGGTTTTGTGCAGTTGTTGGCGATAACCGCAAAGCAGTGGCAACATCTTCTCGCTCTTCATCATCAACACAACCGAAAATTCCACCATCTTCATCAGCATATTCCCCAGCAATTGCCACCAACGCCTCTTGCTTGAGTGCGCAGATCCAGGATTCTTGGCGATCAAGTGCGGACAAGTAATCAATGCGCCCTGAAGAACTGAGTGACCGAGGATTAATCTGGATTAACTCACCCAAAGTCTTGTATCCAGGCTTTGCCTTTAGTAATTCAGCAACCTCAATGTCGAGAATTTCTCGAGGAATTCGAAGCGCGGTTGTCATGAACCGAACTATTGATTGCTGCACCGACAAATTAAAAAGTTATTCACATCCGAGATTTCGCAGAAATTCGCCTAGGCATCCTGTTCTTAGCACAATCGCAGTAAAGAGTTCTCCGAAATCGTATCTTTGTTCCAATCGACTCGGGCGTGAGCTTCAACTGAAATAATGAGGCCCCCGATTTCGAGGAATTTCTTTACAAGATTGAGCTTTACAAGACTGAGCTATACAAGATTGAGCGTCTAACCCTCTTGAAGATCAGTCGGCGCACCATGAACATCAAGAATCTCTTGCGCAGCAGACTTGGCATCCCCGCCTAGCTTGGATCCTTCACCACTGCGATTAAGGGGCGTCTTTGGCTTGGCATCATCCTTGTAAATAGCAGGAATAGAACCAAGTAATCCCTTTTGGAAATCTTCAAATGCCTGCAGAACTTCGTGCTTTGTATTCATAACAAAGGGCCCCATCCATGCGACAGGTTCTTTAATAGGCGCACCACCCAGAATAAAAAGTTCAAGCTCTGGAGAACGTGCTTCTTGTTGATTAGCAGCGCGCACAACAATAGTGTCGCCCTCGCCAAAGACAGCTAATTGACCCATCTGAACTGGACGAGCTTCATCGCCAACAAATCCATGCCCTGCCATTGTGTACACAAGTGCGTTGTAATCCTTGCGCCATGGCAAACGTAATTCAGCTCCCGCTGCAACAGTTGCATGCAACAAAGTAATTGGAGTTTGTGTTGAACCAGGTCCAAAGTGTCCATCAACTTCACCAGCAATTACTCGCAATAGCGAACCACCATCAGCAGATGACAACAACGCAACATCCTTTGCACGAACATCTTGATAGGCAGGGGGAGTCCACTTCTTTGCAGCCGGCAAGTTAACCCACAACTGAAATCCGTGGAACAAGCCTCCGGACATAACCAAACTCTCTGGGGGAGTTTCAATGTGCAAGATTCCAGCACCGGCTGTCATCCATTGCGTATCTCCATTTGAAATCGTTCCGCCACCACCATTGTTATCTTGGTGATCAAAGATTCCATCAATAATGTAAGTAACAGTTTCAAAACCGCGGTGTGGGTGCCAAGGAGTTCCCTTTGGTTCACCTGGTGCGTATTCAACTTCGCCCATTTGATCCAAGTGAATAAATGGATCCAGCTCTGCAAGATCTACACCTGCAAATGCACGACGAACCGGAAAACCTTCACCCTCAAAACCTTGAGGCGCTGTCGTAATGCTCTTCACCTTGCGCGCACGCGCACCTACAACTTCGCTTACACGAGGCAATACGGTGATGTCGCTGACGGTTACTGCAGGCATTT
>CANHFN010000100.1 GCA_947459935.1 Actinomycetota bacterium | reverse complement strand
CCACCTCTTGCAACTGTCTGGTTTAAGCGCTCTTAAAAATCTTTGAAAAATAAGGCACGAGTAGCAACATAATCCCAGGAATACATAGGGCAATTGATAAAGATGTTGCCTCAGCGGTCCAAGCAATAACCCAACGCATGACAAATACCAAGCAAATGTTAATTACCCCGATTTGTCCTATCACTACGCTGGCTGGGAAACGTGATCTGGAGTTAGCTGCATTCATCATGCTGGGTCCAAGGAAGGATGACCCAATGCCTGCAATCGTGAAGGAAATCGAAAGAATAATGATGGTTAGGGCGTGATTCTTTGTGCCCAGGGCACTTACCACAACAATGCCTGCAAGAAATGAAATACCTGAAGTCAAAGATGCAACCCGAGTCAGATGTTGCATCGAATAACGGGGCAGCAAGCGATGAAAGTTTAGCCGTCCAACAATCATCGTGAGCGTAAAGAGAATAAATGGCAATGTGTGAATTCCGCTAAGAATTCCCATATCTTCTTTCAGGAAAATTGCTGACCAATCTCCCACTGCGAACTCCAACATGATTGCACAAAGCAATCCACCTGAGACCAGGATGTCAAAGTTAAAACCCTTAAACGTCTCACTCAACTTTAAAGCTGACTCTGGATTTTCATTTGGCTTCAGTAGGTTTGGAGACATGCGGTTAATCGTGCGCAACATGATTGCAAGGCAAAAAATTGAAAGTACTGCGATATGGGTTTCAAGCGATACCAAATCAACCAGAATGCCTGCGATAACTGAGGTAATGAGAGCTCCTGAGCTCCAGTAGCCACTCAGTAACGTAATTACTTGTTTTTTACTTCTATCCTGAAAGTTAAATCCCTGTGAGTTAATAGAAATATGAAATGCAGAGATTCCTGCACCTTGAAGCATCATGAAAACCAAGAAGATGAGTGAAGATGTGGTGTGGCTCAATACGATGATGCTTAGAGAAAAAACCACTGTTGAAATCTGCATCATGAGTCGAGCGCCATATTTGTGGACAAGATGCCCAACTGTTAAAAGCGCGAAAGCGTTGCCAATGGCTCCCAAACTAATGAGTGAACCGAATTCACCATTAGATAGCCCTAGATGCGCTTTTACCTCGGGAAATCTGGGGACCCAACTCATGATCGAGAGGCCAAAGAGGAAGAAAATTACCTTCAGACCATTGAGCTCTTTTTCCTGGGTCAGCATCAGAAAAGCGCGCTGGCTAACTCTTTGCGGGCGGTGGTAAGACGTGGATCCGATGGATCTACAAGAGCAAACAAATTAAGGAGGTGGTTCTTTACCTTAATGCGATCATCGCCAGTGCTGGCCCTAACAGCAGTAAGTAGGCGAGTAAAGGCTTCCTCAACTCCCCCATTTACAATCTCTACATCCGCCGCCTTCATTTGCAAATCAATATTTGTGGGATCAACTGCAGATTCCGCAACTACAGTGTTTAGATCTAAGCCCTCTGTTCGTATCAGTAATTGAGTTTGTGCAAGGCCAAGTTTTGCTAAATTTTCCGCAGGTTTTCTTGCTAGCCACTTTTTATATGCAATTTCAGCTGCGATGTAATCACCAGATTCAAGTGCCTCCATGGCTTCCATCTCTTCAGGCTCGATCTGTTCAACTGGTGCTTGCCCAATTCCCTGCTCAGATGCCAGAGTCAAAACTTTATCTATGACCATTTTGACTTGCGCTTCAGGATAGGACTGTTCAAAAAGTGGAACCATTTGCTCTGCAATTATCGCAACTGCAAATGGTACGGATTTAGTTTGAAATGCTTGAGCAACTTCTGGGTTTGAATCCACATCAACGCGAGCAAGTGAAAATGCCACCTTGTAATCGTTTTCTAGTTTTCCAAGAGTTTTTACCATCTCGATAGATTCAGGACTGCGAGGGCTCCACATTAAAATAATGACTGGACGAACTCGCGACAATGGCAAAATCTCATTACTTAGATTCTCAACACTGACCTGTATGCCTGGCATAGGTGTGGCTGGATCAACCTTTGGTTTAGTAAGTGAACTTAAATCAAAGGCTTGCCCAAAATTAGGTGGCAAACTCATGGAGCCATCCTATCTATTGAAGAACTATGTCCACGCCTGAGTCGCGGCGCAGCGGCAAAATCTCGGCACAGTAATTATCGGCTGCTTCTTCTAACCCCACGTCATACCCTGCTTTTTCGCTTAAATACCAGCGATTTTCAAGGATTTCATGGAACATCTGAGCCCGCTCGACGCGACCCCGCATATCTGCGGGAACTCTAGAAATAACAGTTTCAAAAACCTCTACCAACCATTTTTTAGCCATGGCATGTATTGAAACATCAGGTTTGTTTTCTCTAGCTCTATATCGATCAAAAGAGGCAAGTAATCTCTTAGCTTGCAACTCCTCGGTCTCTAATCCCATTAAATCGCGCAAACGTTGGGTGTGATATCCAGCGGCAACCAATTTAGGTTGGAAAGAAAGCATCTGTGTGTCACCATCGATTGTTACTGCAACTTCTTCAACTGCAAAACCGAGATCGTGTAATTGACGCATTGCGCGCTCTACAGCATGCCGATCTTTAGGATCCAATAATTGTGGCTCTTTGAGGGCCGCCCAAATTCTGCGATAGCGACGTATCACCGCTTCTGCTGCACGAACTGGATCCATGCCGGGATACAAAACTCCGGAAAGTGAAAGATCTTCAAGTTCAGCAGCAACATTGAAATGAACAATCTCCAGATCATGTTCGCGTTGACCATCACTTAAACTTTTTTGAAATTCACCTGTTTCGGCATCTACCAAATATGCAGCAAATCCTTCTGCATCGCGTCGAAAAAGAGTATTGGACAAAGAGCAGTCGCCCCACCAAAATCCCAAGAGATGCAATCGAACCAAAAGCAATGCAAGTCCGCTTGCCATCATGGTAATTTCATTTGCAGTAACCGCGCCAGAGAGAACAACTCGATAAGGAAGTGAGTACGGTAAGAACCTTGTGACAATTGCGCAAGGAAGCTCTTCACCATTTACATCGGTTCGACCTTCAACCACGGCTACTTGTTCAACGCATGGGGCATTCATCTGGGATAACTGGCGCAAAATCACGTATTCACGATTGGCGAACTCTGACACCGTTTCTTTAACCGCGTAGACCTCGGAGTCGGGATTATTACTGGCTCTGACTAGGCGCACCACGTGCCTAGAAATACCTCGTTTTTCTGCAAGGATCGGGTCTTCTGGCCACTCTTCCAAAGGCAAGTGCCAGGGTAGGCCAGTGACCGAGGCGATCTCCTCGCCCAAGCCTGTAATCCGTAACGCCATGGGAGATATTCTCTCTCATAATTGTTACCAGAACATGAACACCACGTCTCAATATGAGTGATGTAGGCACTTTAGAATAGATTCATGGCAATTACCCAGAGAATCAAAAAAGCAACTACCCGCACCCCAAAAACACCTGTTGATTATGGAATTTTGGGAAAGCCAATCAACAGAGCCAATCCTTTTTACTTCGGCTTTATTGCAACTCTTGGGGCACTGACCGCAATAGTTTTGATGCGGGCACTTGCAAGCACCAGTCAAATATTTGTGCTGATTTTAATTGCCTTGTTCCTAGCAACTGGATTAAACCCAGCCGTTGAAACATTACGCAGGCGGGGCTTATCTAGAAATTCAGCAGTAGCTGCTATTTTTTCATCAGTAATTCTCTTTGTAATGTTCTTTGCCTTTGTAGTGATCCCTCCTGTTGTTAGTCAGGGAACCGCTCTTATTAATACTGCGCCAGCGTTACTGCAGGATTTAATGCAAAATGACACGATCAATAAACTCAATAATCAGTTTGGTTTGATCGATACATTGCAGGCAAAACTGAAATCAATTACCTCTGATGGAACACTTCTGATTACTACATTCGGTGGCGTGATTGGTGTAGGAAAGTCTGTACTGTCAGGATTCTTTACTGCTTTAACAATCTTGGTACTAACTTTGTACTTTATTACTTCCTTGCCACAGGCTGTTGATCTAGGACTGTCTCTTGTTCCTGCAAGTCGTCGTGAACGTGTGGGTGTTTTAACCCACGCAATAATCGCCCGTGTTGGCTCTTTCGTGGGAAGTCAGATTTTGATTGCAGCAATGGCTGCTGTCTTTGTTGTTATTTTAGCTTTCGTCCTAGGCATGCCATCTCCAGTAGCAATCGGAATGATTGTCTTGGTGTCGGCTTTGATTCCACTCATTGGCCACTTTTTGGGGTGCGGCATTGTTACT
>CANHFN010000099.1 GCA_947459935.1 Actinomycetota bacterium | reverse complement strand
TCTTCTAGGTGAGGCGGCGCTAGGTGCTGCAGCTGGCCAAGTATTAGTTTGTGATACAACTTCGGTTAACTTCTATCAACTATGTCTTGCTGCCATACATGCTCGTCCAGGACGAAAAACCATTATTACCGATTCTGCAAACTTCCCAACTGACCGTTACATTCTTGATGGAATCGCAAAACAGTTTGGTTTGAATCTTGTCATTATCAACAACGAAGATCCTGCCATTGCACAACATGAACGAATTACAACCGAAGTTCTTGCCCCCTACCTCAATAATGAGGTTGCCCTTGTATCTCTTGAAGTTATTCAATACCGATCAGGTGCCCGAACAGATTTGAAATCAATAACTGATCAAGTACGCGAGATCGGTGCCTTAGTTGTTTGGGATGCAAGCCACGCTGTTGGTGCCATTGAATTAAACCTTGATGCCAATGGTGTTGACCTGTGCGTGGGGTGCACATACAAATATGGAAACTCTGGACCAGGTTCACCCGCTTGGCTTTATGTTTCAAAGAGAGTGCAAAGTGAATTACAGGTTCCGATTCAGGGTTGGTTTGCACAAGACGCGCAATTTGAAATGGGGCCACTGTTTGAGCGTTCACAAACAATTCGGGGTTTCCAGATTGCTAGTCCATCTCTCATGGGCATCCGTTGCGTGAAGACCGCTTTTTCTATGATTAAAGAAGCTGGCATTGATGCAATCGCTCATAAGGCAGCAGTTGGTACGCAAATGATGATCGATTTATACGATGCATGGTTATCACCACTCGGTATGGAGTTAAACACCTCACGTGATCCAAAAGAGCGTGGTGGACACATTTCACTGGTCCATCCTGACGCAGCACAGATCTGTGTCGCGCTACGCACCATTGCAAATGTAATACCTGACTACAGAACTCCTAATTCAATTCGTTTGGCAATATCACCACTTCCAACTTCATATGTTGAAGTCTGGGATGGTTTTGCCCGTATGCGGGATTTAGTGGCATCTGGCCGCTATAAAGAGGTTCAAGAAGGTGGGTCTCGCGTCACATGAGCGAAAACTTCGATTCTGCACTTACATACACTTCTTACTTAGCTGTTGACGAACTACTTAAACTTCAACGCCCACTTTCTACAGGACCAGAACACGATGAAATGCTTTTCATCATCATCCACCAAACATATGAACTGTGGTTTAAGCAGTTAATTCACGAGTTTAAAGAGGCACAAGCTGCAATGGAATCTGGAGATTCTCACTACTCATTAACTATCTTGGGCCGCATCCGAACAATTCTTAAAGTGTGTGTCACACAAATTGATATTTTAGAAACTATGACACCTCTGCAATTCAATGCATTCCGCTCATATCTCTCATCATCTAGCGGTTTCCAGTCTGCCCAATTTAGAATGGTTGAAGCTTTGTTAGGGCGTCGTGATAGCAAGATGGCTGGCCATTTACCTTTAGATATTCAAGAACAGATTAAGGAAATAACAACCCGCAACAGCGTGTGGGATTCAGCCCTTGTGTACATCTCAAAGCGAGGTCACACAATTCCTACAGATATACTCAACCGCGATAAATCGACTCCTTATGTTGCAAACACTGCTGTGCAAGACGTGTTACTACAAGTTCACCGCAATGATCCTGAGTCTGCAATGGTGTGTGAACGTTTGGTGGATATTGATGAAGGACTACAAGAATGGCGCTATCGTCATGTGAAAATGGTTGAAAGAACTATTGGACACAAGATGGGCACCGGAGGATCAAGCGGAACTGCCTATTTGGCAAGTACTTTGTTTAATCCTACTTTTCCAGATTTATGGGAAATTCGTTCTAGTTTTTAAGTAGGTAAGCCCTTAATTACGATTTTAGATAACTCTTTTCGTGTGCGTGGTGCAATTTCACGATCATATGCAGCGCCTTCGAGTTGCTCTGCAGGTGCTTGCTTACCAATTGCCATGATCACAATCGGAACAGCGCCACCAAACAGTGGAGCAGCTTTTTCACGATCAAATCCACCCATTTGATGAACGACAAGTCCTCGGTGTTGGGCCTCGATAGTTAATTGTGCGGCCGCTAAGCCACAGTCATACATGAAGGAATTATTGGCTGAGCCATCCTCATTTGTTGCAATCCCACCGATTGCAATGATTGCAGAGGCTCGCTTTGACCAACTTTGATTAAATGGCACTAAGCATTCAAGGAGTGCATTGAAATTTGAATCATCCCTCTTGCCTGCAATAAACCGCCAAGGTTGGAGGTTATTGGAGGACGGTGCCCAGCGAGCTGCTTCAAGTAATCCGATTAAATCACGGTCTTCGATAATTGCTGTTCCATCTAGTGATCGTGGGCTTCTTCGCTCTGCAATTAGATTGTTGATTTCTACGGAAGTGTTTGCTCTAGTCATTCCGAAAGTTTACTTGCCACCTAACGACTATGCAGAATGAAAATCATAATGATTGAAAGGACTGCTCCGCCTGAAATCAAAAAGTACTTAACCCAAGGCTTCATCCCTGTTCGCTCTGCAGCTTTTGCTGCGATGCGTTTGGTGTGCATCATTACTCTTCCGGCCCATGCAAATTCAGTTGCTAAAATACCTAATCCTGCTAAGAGAATAAGGATTCCAGGTCCGGGGCCGATCAATGCAACCGCACCAGCGACGGTTATTCCTCCACCAATAACGCCAATAAACACGCGCCAAGCAATTCGCCCTACTGGTGTTTTTTTGATCCAAATGCGAATATTCATTGAGTTTTGGTCGCAATCATTTCTTTTCCATCAGTGTTAATTACTCCAAGATGAGTGTAGCGGTCGTCCCTCAGCGTAACCTGCTGGTGATTGAACTCCAACTGTAGCTTTCTCCGCAAATTCTTCTATATTTCTAGCACCTGCATATGTAAATGATGAGCGGACACCTGCGATTATTTCATCCAGCAGATCCTCAACACCAGGACGTGCTGGGTTTAGGTACATTCGAGATGTTGAAATTCCTTCTTCAAACAAAGCTTTGCGAGCGCGATCAAAGGCGTCTTCCTGTGAAGTTCTAGCTGCAACGGCCCGAGCAGATGCCATTCCAAAAGATTCTTTAAAGAGCCGACCA
Source organism: Actinomycetota bacterium (assembly GCA_947459935.1). Classification (GTDB taxonomy): domain Bacteria; phylum Actinomycetota; class Actinomycetes; order Nanopelagicales; family Nanopelagicaceae; genus Planktophila. The sequence continues at coordinate 1,168 of CANHFN010000099.1, read as the reverse complement.
CTTGCATCACTTTGAAGATCTCCAGGGGACTCATATGTGCCGGCAAACCAGGAACCAATCATTACCTGTGATGCACCAGCTGCTAGCGCGAGCGCAACATCTCGGGGATGGCGGACTCCCCCGTCGGCCCAAACGTGGGCACCAAGCTTTTTAGCCTCTGCTGCGCATTCAAGGACTGCCGAAAATTGTGGGCGTCCTACGCCGGTTTGCATACGGGTCGTGCACATCGCACCTGGTCCAACGCCAACCTTGATGATGTTTGCACCTGCCTGGACTAAATCATGGGTACCTTGGGCGGTGACCACATTGCCGGCAACAATTGAGATTGTTGGATTCACTGAACGAATCGCAGCCAATGCCTCAAGCATTTTCCTTTGATGCCCATGTGCTGTGTCAACAACTAATACATCTGCTCCGGATGCGATTAATGCTGCTGCTTTTGCTGCAACATCGCCATTTATCCCAACAGCTGCAGCAATCCGCAATTTACCGTGCGCATCTAACGCAGGTGAATACAAAGTTCCACGCAAAGCGCCAAGCCTTGTCATGATTCCAACTAAATCTCCGTTGCTCGCAACAACTGGCGCCAGTTTGTGCCGATGCTGGTTGAGGAATTCAAATGCTTCGCGAGCGCCAAGTGAATCTGGCATTGTTGTTAAATCTTTGCTCATTACTTGATGGAGCTGTGTGAAACGATCAACGCTCTTACAATCATCTTCAGTGATAATTCCTACCGGTTTGCCATCTTCAACTACTACTACCGCGCCATGTGCTCTTTTGTGTAACAAGCTAACAGCATCAGCCACTGTTGATTGAGGTGACAAAGTAATTGGTGTATCAAAGAAGGGGTGACGTTCTTTCACCCATTTGATCACTGAATCAACAACTGCATGCGGAATATCTTGAGGAATAACAGTCAAACCGCCTCGACGAGCCATTGTTTCTGCCATGCGACGCCCAGCGATAGCTGTCATGTTTGCAACAACAAGCGGGATTGTTGTACCAGTGCCATCAATGGATGAAAGATCGACATCCATTCTGGAAGAAAGTTCTGATTTGCTGGGCACCATGAAAACATCGTCATAGGTGAGGTCGTGAGTAGGTTCATTTATGAATCGCACGTGGGCTAACAATACTCAGGTAGAATAGAAGAATGTCTAAACCACTC
>CANHFN010000098.1 GCA_947459935.1 Actinomycetota bacterium | reverse complement strand
TTGACATCCATTGGAACGCGCACGCCATCATCAAAGCGACCTGGGCCTACTGCGATAACAGTGCCTTCCTGTGGCTTCTCTTTTGCTGTATCTGGAATAACAAGACCTGAAGCTGTTGTTGTCTCAGCCTCATTTGTCTTGATAACAATGCGATCTTCTAGTGGCTTAATTGCCATTTGGTTGACTCCTTCTATGTTGATGTCCTCGTGCGACCGCGAGTTAGCAGACTCGGGTCGTGAGTGCTAACGCAAACTCTAGGCGTGCCCCACTCACACAGCAAATTGAGGGTTACAGGCTCACAGTCGTTACAGGCAGACTGGAATCAGCGTCAAAGGCCACTGGGCTGGGCCTGCGGCCCGCTGACACCATGAGAGAACCAAGGGCAGCAACCATTGCCCCATTATCGGTGCATAGCCTTGGGCTGGGAACCCGTAGCTGGATCCCAGCCTTATCGCAGCGTTCTTGGGCCACAGCACGAAGCCGTGAATTAGCCGCAACCCCACCTGCAATCACCAGTGAGTTAATTCCAGATTGCCTGCATGCGGCAATTGCTTTAAGCAGCAAAACATCAACGATCGCTTCTTGAAAAGAGGCAGCAACATCTGCCTTGGCATAGTCAGGTGTTGCTTCTAAGTATCTGGCCACAGCGGTTTTTAATCCAGAAAAGGAGAAATCAAATGGTCGGGTTTGCCAATCATTGGAGGTTGTAAGTCCCCGCGGAAACTCAATTGCGCTCGCACTTCCATCCTTAGCTAACTTGTCGATGGCAGGACCACCTGGAAATCCTAGTTTCATAACGCGTGCAATTTTGTCGAATGCTTCACCGGCAGCATCATCCATCGTTTCACCAAGTTTTGTGATTGATCCGGTGATGTCATCTACTTGTAGCAGAGATGAATGACCACCACTCACCAGTAATGCGATTGTTGGTTCAAGTGGATTGTTATGGGTTAAGGAATCAACAGAAACGTGGGCAGCTAAATGGTTAACTGCATAAATGGGTTTGTTAAGTCCAAGTGCAAGACCAGCTGCAGAACCGACGCCAACAAGTAAGGCACCAACTAACCCTGGACCACCAGTAACAGCAACTGCATCTATATCTTTCAATATAATTTTTGAATCTTTAAGTGCTTGATGCAAAGTTGGGATCATGGCTTCTAAATGGGCACGACTAGCAATTTCAGGCACGACTCCTCCAAAACGTGCATGCTCTTCCACGCTAGATGCAATCACATTTGCTAATAAGGTGCGGCCACGAACAATTCCAACCGCAGTCTCATCACAGGATGTTTCAATACCTACAACAATTGGCTCACTCATGAGAGCTCCAATCGCATGACTTGTGCATCAAGTCCAGTACCAAAATAATCCTTACGAACATTAAGTTTGGAATACCCCAAGGCTTCATAGAGGCCAATGGCCTCGAGGTTGTCAGTCTTAACTTCAAGCATCATCGCCGTTGATCCCTGAGATATGGCCCAATCGGTAATCAGAGCCATAAGTGCCTTAGCAATTCCTTTTCCGCGATGCTCGGGTACGACTCCCACAGTCAAAATGTCTGCCTCAACGCCGCCTGCTGCAAATACGCCTGCATATCCAATGATTGTTTGTTCCTCATCAACAGCAACAACGAAGTGGCGGGTTGGGCTTGAAAACTCTTCTTTGTATTGCGATGCAGACCAAGGTGAGTAAGGGAATAGCTCTTTGTCTAGTGAGACAAAAACTGGAAGATCAAAGGCGTTTGCTTCGCGATAGAGAGTCATGGTCTATCCGCCGTTGGCACAGCATCTGGTCTGCGCAAGTAAATTGGCTCAACAATGTTTCCTGACAATTGAACCAGCCCTTGCAAATCTGGAAATAGATCTGCGTGAATGGGCGCACCAGAAACATCGGCTGGAAAACTAACAGTCGGTTCGCCAACTCGAATGCCATCTGTGTAGCGAGCCCAATAAACCTCTTTGCGTCGCGCATCTACCGTAACAATAAAATCTTGCTCATTAATTTGTGCAGCGATGGCATCTAGCGAACACACTCCACGAACTGGAATATCTCTAGCTAATGCAAAACTTTGTGCAAAGGCGATTCCAACTCGAAGTCCAGTAAATGGACCTGGTCCCATCCCAACCACAACTTGATCTATTTCACTGACAGCTAATGCTTCTTGAACAAGTGCAGGAAGAGATGGTCCGTGCGCCGTTGCGCCATCTCTATAACCACGAAACAAAACACTGTCGCCTTGTATGACTGCAACAGAAGTTCGTGAGGTCGAGGTATCAATTGCTAAAACTCTGCTCACAATGAAAATCCTGCCCACCGTGAACCTACTGGTGTGATTTGAATCTTTCTGACTTCATCGCTTCGATCAATTGTGATCTCTAAACGATCCTGGCTAAGACGTGCCGATTCAGCCCCGCCCCATTCGATGAATACAATTGACCCTGCAATATCCAAATCCAAATCATCGAGGTACAAATTGGGATTTTCTGAATCAATCAAGCGATATGCATCAACATGAATGAAGGGCACTTTTGCTTTGTGAACCCGCGAAATGACAAAGGTTGGTGATGTGATGCCAGTAATTCCAAGGCCTGCGCCAACTCCTTGAGCCAAAACAGTTTTACCCGCACCAAGCGGGCCATTAACAAGTATGAGATCACCAGCACGAAGATGAGCAGATAATTGCACGCCTATCTGGTGCATATCATCGGCGCTAGCAGCTGTGATCACTATGTAAGGATAAAGTAAAAGCAGGGCCAGGATAACCTGGCCCTGCTTTTTTACTACCCTCGAATTATTGAGAGCGATTTATTAGTTGTCGCCGTAAGACTTCAACCAAGGTGCACGGATTCCCTTATCAATTGAAAGGTTGCCGGCTTTACGCACTCCTGTATAGAAGGCTCCCCCTGAAGGAAGCTTTCCGGTGCTAGAGGCTGTTACCAATGACTTCGCTACTAACAACAATTGTGCTGTAGTGAAGTTACAGTGGTTTGTACCTTGTGCTGCCGGAGTTGATGTGATTGGTGATCCTGCTTCATTGAACTTTGTGTAGCTTGCTGGAGGTGTATTCCAGAGCATCAAAAGTTTGTTTGTAGGATTCTTGTATTCACGAGTTGTCTGGTAAGCCTTGACCGCAGCAGCCTTTTCAGCTGCGTACTGCTCGGCGTATAGATCAACTAAACGTTGTGAAGCACCTGCAGGAGTAATTGGATCTGCCATACCAACCATTAACACTGTAGGAACATTGATCTTTCCTGTGTTGGTGTGTAGAACATTCATCTTTGCAACTGCTGCTGGATCTGCCTTAGCACGAGGAGCACCTGGGTTTGCAGCAGATAGAGCGCCCAAGAGAGCGTCAATTACTGTATTGCCAGAAAGTGCTGCGTTATAGATAACGCGCTCTCCATCGACACGGGCTGCGTAATCAGTCTTTGTGTTATCAAAGATTGCTCCGCCAACTTGATTCTCAACATCTTGTGTTGCAAGAACAGCAAGTGCTGCAGCATTTGTTCCATTTTCAAGGATCGCAAGTGCTGGGCTCAGTGCCAATGGGAAGGTTAACTTCAACGCTCCATCTGGACCTGAGATTGAATCGAAGTGTGCTGATTGTGTTGGAAGTCCAGCCATCAAACCGAGAAGCAATAATGCACTTCGTGATGGAACTCCAGCTGCAGCTAATGCCTTACCAGTTGCAGATGAAGTATCTGGCCATGCACCTGTTGCAAGAGCTGCTTGCAACTTGCCCATAACTGTAAAGACCTTAACTAGGTCAGCGTAAGACTCTGCAACACCTGCAGCACCTGGTGAGTAGTTTCCACCCTTGATGGTCGGATCAAAGAGAACCTTGATTCCCCAAAGGAAGTCACCAGCCATAGTTAACTGAGGTGAAATGTTGTCAGCCATACACATTGGAGCAACAGCTGAAACTAGTTCAGGGTACTTCTCTGCTAGGCCTTGAGTGATAACGCCACCAAGAGATGATCCCCATGCAATAACTTTCGTTGTCTTTGGGAACTGCGTCTTGAATGTGCCAATTAGCTCAACGTTTGTCTTGATCGCTGAATCTGGATTCCACCCTTGACGAGCGAAACCTGAACCAACGATTGCAATACCTTGGCTAAAGAAGTACTTAGCAACTTCAGCGTTTCCACCAGGAACTGGCTCTGGGGTATTAGTGATCTTGTATCCGCCAATGAGAGGAATTCCCGCAGGAATATCTACGTTGTAGCGGTATCCGTGTGAGTACAAAGCGACAGTTCCGTTGAAGTTTGCTGGAACCTGCATTGCATATGGTGCGCCATCTGATG
>CANHFN010000097.1 GCA_947459935.1 Actinomycetota bacterium | reverse complement strand
TTGACCCACACACACCTAAACTTTCAGCACCCATCGTGAAAAAACCCGAGGACGGAGATGACAAGTGAGCCGAGAGCAGATTACCTCTGCACAGCGCATCGTCATCAAGATCGGCTCTTCCTCTCTCACCGGTAAAGCTGGTTCGGCACTTGATGCAGATGCAGTCAATAAACTCGTAGATGTTGTTGCTGCCTGCAAAGCACGTGGGGCAGAAGTAGTAGTTGTTTCCTCCGGTGCCATTGCAGCAGGACTTGCTCCACTTGGCTTAACAACTCGTCCAAAGGATCTTGCTACACAACAAGCTGCGGCATCAGTTGGCCAAGGTTTGCTAGTTGCTCAATACACCCAAAGTTTTGCCCGTCATTTGATAACCGCCTCACAAGTATTGCTAACTACTCAAGATGTTGTTCGGCGCTCTCATTATCAAAACGCACAACGCACTCTATTTCGCCTGCTTCAACTAGGAGTGGTTCCAATCATCAACGAGAACGATTCTGTTGGAACTGGTGAAATTCGCTTTGGCGATAATGATCGTCTTGCCGCCCTCGTTGCATTACTTGTTGGCGCAGACCTATTAGTACTTGTTTCAGATATTGATGCACTCTATGACGCTCCACCTTCACAGCCAGGTGCGCAGCGAATCAGAGAAGTGCCTGTTATTGCAGATATTGAATCAACAACATTAGGGGGCGCGGGCAGTTCGGGTGTTGGAAGTGGCGGAATGGTAACTAAGGTAGAGGCAGCGCGAATTGCAACCTCTGCAGGTATTCCTATGTTGCTAACATCTTTAGCTGATGCAGAAAAATCATTACGTGGTGAAGAATTTGGAACCCACTTTCATGCACACGCCAGCAAAACAACTTCACGATTGCTCTGGCTTGCACATGCCACAACTCCAAATGGAAAGCTGATTCTTGATGCAGGAGCGGTAACAGCAATTTTGGAACGGGGAGTTTCACTACTGCCAGCAGGGGTTACCGATGTTGAAGGTGAGTTCATCGCAGGAGATGCAGTTGAATTAGTTGGGCCTGATCGAAAAGTAATTGCTCGCGGTCTAGTTGCATTTGATTCAGAAGATTTGCCACAGATGTTGGGTCGTTCAACCAAAGAGCTGGCTGCTTCATTGGGAGCAGAGTATGAACGTGAATTGGTCCATCGCGATGATTTGGTGTTGATTTAAATGAGCGCACAAACTTTGATCAACGCTGTGGCCGACTCTGCTCGTCTTGCTGGTCGCACCTTGAGTGTTACAACGGGCGCAGAGCGCAGGGATGCTCTTGTTGCTATCGCTAATGCCATTCAGGCACGTAGTGCTGAAATCCTTGCAGCTAATGAAAAGGACATGGAAGCAGGCCGCATAGCTGGACTGAATTCATCGCTCTTGGACAGATTGTTGTTAACTCCTGAACGCATCACTGGTATCGCTGGGGGAGCCCGCCAAGTTAGCGAACTCCCAGATCCACTTGGAATTACATTACGGAAATCAACTTTGCCAAACGGAATCGAGTTGGAACAAATCTCAGTTCCCTTTGGTGTTATCGGAATGGTGTATGAAGCACGCCCTAATGTGACTGTGGACGCTGCTGTGATTTTATTGATGTCAGGAAATGCGGCATTGCTGAGAGGATCATCAAGTGCCTCGCATAGTAATGAGATTTTGGTGCAAGTGATGCGCGATGCTCTAGCTACCACATCAATTTCACCAGATGTAATCCAATTAGTTCCATCTGATAATCGTGAGACTGTCAAGGCCCTGTTGAATGCACGTGGGAAAGTTGATTTAGTAATTCCGCGAGGAAGTGCTGCATTGATTCGTATGGTCGTTGATGAATCAACTGTTCCAACAATCGAAACCGGCGCAGGTGTGTGCCATCTCTATATTGATCAGTTTGCCGATCTTTCAAAGGCGCTACCAATCATTATTAACTCAAAGGTTCAGCGACCAAGTGTGTGTAACGCCGCTGAAACCTTGCTTTTACATTCTTCGATAGCAAATGATTTCGCACCCGTTGCACTTAGAGCCTTGCATGAAGCAGGAGTCATTCTGCACTGCGATGCGCCAACTCTTGCCATTGCGCAAAGTGCTGGCATTCCAGCAACTCTTGCTACAGAAGAAAACTTTTGTACTGAGTACGGCACCTTAGAGATCAACGTTGCTATCGTTGAATCCGTTGATGGAGCTAGTGCGCATATTGCAAAGTTTGGAACACAACACACAGAAGCGATAATTTCTGAGAACAAAGAAAATGTGAAGAGATTTATTGCTTTGGCTGATTGCGCGGCAGTTATGGTCAATACTTCGACCAGATTTACTGACGGTGAGCAGATGGGATTTGGGGCTGAAATCGGTATCTCAAATCAAAAATTGCATGCCCGCGGCCCTATGGGACTTGAAGCGATGACCACCACCACTTGGATAGTTACTGGGAATGGGCAAATTCGCAGTTAGTGCGCGATTTAATTAGACTAAGACCCATGAGCAGCCTTTCACGTGATGATGTCGCAAAACTTGCAGGCCTAGCCCGCATCGAAATGAGCGAAGAAGAGTTAGTGAATTTGGCTAACGAGTTCACGGTCATTCTGGATGCAGTAGCCCGGGTTCAAGAGGTTGCTGGGGCAGATGTTGAACCAACTTCACATCCTTTGCCACTACGCAATATCTTTCGTCCAGATGTAGTTGTTCCAAGCCTTACTCCTGAAGAAGCGTTATCTGGTGCGCCAGCTCAAGAGGAGCAACGTTTTCGTGTGCCACAGATTTTGGGTGAAGAATGATTCGCAACAACGCATCTGACATGGCAGCAAAACTTGCTGCAGGAGAAATTACTTCAGTCGCACTTACCCAAGCACACCTAGACCGAATTGCAGCTGTTGATGCAGATGTTCATGCATTCCTGCACATTGATACAGAAGGCGCACTTGCACAAGCCGCAGCCGTTGATGCAAAGCGCGCAAAGGGTGAAAAGTTGTCACCTCTTGCCGGTGTTCCACTTGCCCTCAAAGATGTAATGGCTCAAAAAGGAATTCCAACTACATGTGGCTCAAAGATCCTTGAAGGATGGCGTCCACCGTATGACTCAACTGTGGTGGCTAATCTAAAGAAGAATGACATTGTTATTTTAGGTAAGACAAATATGGATGAATTTGCAATGGGTTCATCAACAGAAAACTCTGCATATGGTCCAACACATAATCCTTGGGATTTAACTCGTATTCCTGGTGGCTCAGGTGGCGGATCATCTGCTGCACTGGCTGCCTTTGAAGCACCGCTTGCTATTGGTACAGATACTGGTGGTTCTATTCGCCAACCTGCTGCTGTTACCGGAACTGTCGGAGTTAAGCCTACTTATGGTGGAGTTTCTCGTTTTGGTTTAGTTGCCTTTTCTTCTTCACTTGATCAAGCAGGTCCTTGTGCTCGCACAGTATTAGATGCGGCGCTATTGCATGAAGCAATTGCAGGACATGATCCAAAGGATGCAACAAGCATTAACGCACCCGTCCCACAGGTCGTTGCCGCTGCAAAATCTGGTGATGTTAAGGGAATGAAGATAGGCGTTGTAAAAGAGTTGAATGGTGATGGATACCAACCAGGAGTACGCGCCCGCTTTGAAGAATCACTTGAGTTATTGGCCAAAGCTGGGGCCGAGATTGTTGAAGTATCAGCGCCAAACTTTGAATATGCACTTGCTGCCTATTACTTAATCGCACCATCTGAGTGTTCCTCAAACTTAGCTCGCTTTGATGCCATGCGTTATGGACTTCGAGTCGGTGATGTCGATGGTGCTTCTGCAGAATCAGTAATGAATTTGACCCGTGAGGTTGGTTTTGGCAAAGAGGTAAAGCGTCGCATTATTTTGGGTACCTATGCTTTGTCTTCTGGTTACTACGATGCTTATTATGGAAGTGCTCAAAAAGTGCGCACATTGATTACTCAAGATTTCACAAAGGCATTTGAAAAGGCTGATGTTTTAGTTTCGCCAACTTGCCCAACTACCGCGTTTAAAATTGGCGAGAAAGCTAATGATCCATTGGCCATGTATTTAAATGACATTGCAACAATTCCAGTCAATATGGCAGGTATTGGCGGAATGTCGTTGCCGTCAGGCTTGGCAGATGAAGATGGCTTGCCAGTTGGTTTCCAGATCATGTCACCTGTTATGAAAGATGAACGGATGTACTTGGTGGGTGCAGCACTAGAAGCAGCGCTGCTATCAAAGTGGGGCGGACCATTACTGGATAAAGCACCAATTATGGGAGGTGCCCGATGACACTTTCATATGATGATGTAGTTGCCAAATACGAACCAGT
>CANHFN010000096.1 GCA_947459935.1 Actinomycetota bacterium | reverse complement strand
TTAGGACCAGTTGATGCATCAATTATTACAAGATCTGGTTTTAGTGCAATCACTTTTTCAGGAATCACCTGATGTCCTGATGTAACGACCGGAATATCCTCTAATGCTTTTTCTGAACTGGAAAGATCTCGCCCAACAATTAGTGCCTTTGCATTTAAGGAGTTCATGATTTCAGCAACTCCATTTGCCAGTACCACAACTCTTTGCACTGAGAATGTACTTGCTGCGTCAACTGATATTGCTGACACATCATTTTCAGAAATACTTAAGGTCTGAGAAATCTGTGAAGTAGCGCACCCTGTTAATAAAAGTGCCGCAGCAATGAGTCCTATTTTCTTCACCGCCCTAGTCTGCCAAAGCTTTATGCGACATGTAGTCGTGTCCTGTCGGATAAGCATTGTGAGCAACAGATTTAGGGTGCTCTTATGAAGAAGTTGGTTGTGAGTGTGATTGCAGTGATTTTCTGCGCCATCATCCCTGTAGCAAATGCCACTTCCATAAAGGGAGCACAGGGGCAACTCTTGACCGTCTCGGCAACGACAGCAAAAAGCGGTTCCATGATCACAGTTACCGGCAATCGATTTGATGAAACAGTTGGAATCTATCTGGCATTTTGTGTGATTCCTAAGAAAGGTGCCGCCCCAACACCGTGTGGTGGTGGTGTGAACAAAGCCGGAACCGGTGAAGCTTCATTTTGGATTTCCTCTAACCCTCCACCATATGCAGTCGGGTTAACCGAAGAGTTTTTACCTGGTGGGCGCTTTACTCAAAAGGTGCAAGTTTCACGAAAAATCGGAAAGTTTGATTGCACCAAAGTCAGATGTGCAATAACTGTTCGAGCAGATCACCTACGTGGCAATGATAGAAGTTATGACATGTTTATTCCGGTAAAAATCAAATGAGGAGAGCAATGAAGAAGTTTGTAGTTGTAATGGCGCTAGCAGCATCTGTATTGATGCCAACTAACGCACAAGCAGCAGAGACTAAGTTTACGGGTGCCCCGCTAACTAATCTTGAATCCCAAGGCGCAAATGTCACGATCATGTTACTTGGCGTTCCTGCTAAGGGTGGTCTCTATATTCAACAGTGCGTAGAGGCAGCTGCTGGCGTGCGTCCATCCATTTGTAATACCCCAGTGCAGTTATGGATTTCTTATCTTCGTGGCGCATCTTTCTTGCCCACAGATGTCATCAAGTTCAAACCAACTGGAACTTTCACATCAGCAAATACAAGTGTCGATTGCACTGTTTCAAAGTGTGGAATCTTCATGCGCTATGACCACACCGTGCCAGGTGATCTCTCAGAAGATCAATTCATTCCCTTGAGCTTTAAAGCAGCAAATTCAACAACTGTGACTCTTCCCTTTGATGAAATCACAGCAACAATTAATGGTGTTGTGGTCAGCACAACCGCGCCAATGACTCTTGGCTACCGCCAAAAGGCAACTGTCTCTGCTGTATCAAAATCTGGATCAGCCCTTACCTTTGCTTCAATTGATTCAGCATGTGCCCTCAATGGCACAGAGATAACACCACTAAAAGGTACTGGTGAGTGCGCAATCTCTGTTACCTCAGCAACTAATGCCACCGCAACGGGCGTAACTGCGATCTTGCCTATTCGGCTCACGCTAGGTCAGCAAACAATTCCAACAATTGCAGCTAAAAAGACTGTGCGACTTGTACCTCTAACAAACTTTGGTGAAAAGGTTACCTATACCGCAACTGGTAGCTGCTCCATTAAAAACAATGTGCTCAGTGCTAGAAAAGGTAAATGCATCGTGAATGCAGTCGCCCAAGGTAGAACTGGTTTGTTTGAAAAGTTACAAAAAAAGGTAATGCTCACTATTAAATAGTGGCAAGACCTGCCAGGCAGAACATCTGTGCAGATCTAATCTCTGCATCTGCGTTATGACCACTTTCAATACGCTTTGTCGAGACATCTGTAACCGCCTGAATAAACAGCAATGCACGTTGCGTATCTTTAACACCCATGGCCGTTAACTGAACTACCAGCGGTGCAAGAAGAGCACGGTGGGCAGCACCAATAGCTGCAACACGCTCTTGTGGCAATGCACTTGCATTGAGCGCCTTTGCTAACAAGTGACGTCCATCAGCAATGTACAAAAGCGCACCTTCGATCCAGGCACTAATACTTGCAATTGGTTGGATTGATGTCGAAACCGCTACCTGAAGATAGTTTGCAAATTCATTGAGCTCTTCTAAGACTAAATCTGCAACTAAATCTGCGCTGCTCCCAAAGTATTCATAGACAGAAGTTCTAGATAATCCCGCTCGCTGTGCCACAGCTGCCACTGTCACAGCAGCTCCCCCAGATTCAAGGGCGATGCTGGCAGCAGCTTCAATTAATTGGTTACGACGCCAATCACGGTGCTGGGCCAGTGTTTCAGTTTCAATGCGAGGCATGTCTTTATTCTTTCACGCTTTCTGCAAGTCGTCTCAGTGAGTCTCGGACAACGGCCGAATCTGATGTGCGCCACAGTGGTGGCATTGAGTTGAGTAGAACACTGCCATACCTCTTAGTCACAATACGCGAATCCAAGATCGCAACGACTCCCCTGTCATCAACAGATCGAATCAGACGACCTGTGCCCTGTGCCAACAAAAGTGCTGCTCTAGGCAGAGAAACCTGCATAAAACCGCTGCCACCTTTTGCATCTGCCTGGGCTGCGCGCGCACTCATCACTGGTTCATCGGGACGTGGAAAAGGAATGCGATCGATGGCAACCAAAATACAACTGTTACCAGGAACATCAACGCCTTGCCACAGTGACATCGTGCCAATCAAAATAGAAGTCTCATCTTTTGCAAATCTAGAAACTAGCGGTCCCACTGCATCTCCGCGTTTTTGTGTGATGATCTTGATTGGAAGTTCAGCTAGCACTTTACGAAGATGTAGATCTGCTGCCTCAACCCCGCGCCAGGATGAAAACAGGGCAAGTGTGCGACCACCTGCTGCATCAATTAACTCACCCAGTTCTGTTAGCACTTCCTGACTTGGTCCATCACGACCTGGCTCTGGCAAATGCTTAGGCATATACAGAACACCTTGGTTAGCAAAATCAAAAGGACTTCCCACATCCAACATTTGTATATTTGCGGGATCTACTTCGCCCTCTTTGACTTCAGCGTTCATCTCTTCATTGACTAAGAAACCAATGCTCTTTGCCATCTGATCAAAACCATTACCAACGGTTAAAGTTGCAGATGTTGCGATAACGGGAGTCTTAGTCAGTAAATTCTCGCGCAGAACTTCTGAGACAGAAAGTGGAGCTAGATACAACGTTGAAAAAGTTGGTTCATACCAGAGCACCAACCCATCGCCCATTTTAAGAAGCGTTGTGGCAGTTGTTGCTATCTCATTGACTGCGCCCTTGACTCGAGCGCGCTCTGCCAAGGCATCTGTGTCTATGATTTCATCATCGGCAGATAGAAATTGCATGATCGCTTTAGTTGCTTCCATGACTTTTCGAATAGAAAATTCAAGTGATTGTGGAATCTCTTCTAGGCGACCATGTGCTCCAAATTCACTTTTTACAGATTCCCCGTAATCCACCATTGATTCATGGAAATCATTTGCAGCCTTGTGAAAAGCATCTGAAAGCTTGCCCGGCATGAACTTGCGAGCCATTGCTGCAGCACGCAATACCCGATTACTTGTTAACTCATCTGTGACCGCTTGGGTTGCCCGATCCATGAATTCATGGGCCTCATCTAAGATCACACAATCGCGTTCAGGCAAGATTGGATGTGAATCTACAATTTCAATTGCTAAGAGCGTGTGGTTGGTAATGACGATGTCTGCCGTCTGGGCCTTGGCTTTAGCATTTGCGGCAAAACATTGTGAACCAAAGGCGCACACATCCGCTCCAACGCATTCACGTCCTGACACGCTATTGGCTGCCCATACTCTGCGATCCACTTCAGGTGCATCATCACGATCTCCGCTGACCCCTGGTGTCTTTGCCCAAGCAATGAGGCGCTTGGCATCTTTTTCAAGTGCTGAAACCTCCATGACTAACTCACCATCAGGATCTACTTCATCACTGTTCATCTTCTGCAGGCACACATAGTTACCGACGCCTTTATAGATCGCATAGGAAATCTCACGGCCTAACTCTTTTTCAAGAGCAGGAACAACTGCCGGTAGATCCCGATCAACTAATTGACGTTGTAGCGCAATGGTGGCTGTTGCAACCAATACTTTGCGTCCGTGCACAATTCCAGGAATCAAATAGGCAAGTGATTTTCCGGTTCCTGTTCCAGCTTGAACCATTAAGTGATGGCGAT
>CANHFN010000095.1 GCA_947459935.1 Actinomycetota bacterium | reverse complement strand
TTTGACCCCTCAAATCCCAATGACCTTCGAAGGCTCAATTTAAGAGAAAAGGACAATGATGTCAGAACAAAATAATGGCATTTCCCGCCGTTCAGTACTTAAGGGTGCTGCAGTTGGCGGTCTGGGACTAGCAGCAGGTGGATCACTTCTTGCTGGTTGCGGAAGTAAAGATGTCGGCCCAATGAAGTGGGGCGGCCGTGGACTAGAAGAATCTTCAGTTCAATGGCACGAAGCGGTTAAGACTGCTTACGAGACAGCAACTGGTAACACAGTAACTCTGAACATGAATGACTCAAATGCATTCCAGGACAGCTTGTCACAGTATCTACAGGGAACACCTGATGATGGCTTTGACTGGATGGCTGGTTACCGCATGCAGTTCTACGCAGACCAAGGTTTGCTAGAAGATGTCTCAAGCGTTTGGGATTCAATCGGTGATCAGTTCGCTGAGTCATACAAGATTGCATCAACAGGATCAGATGGAAAGCAATACTTCCTTCCAACTTCTTGGTACCCATGGGGTCTTCACTACCGTAAGTCAACAATGACTGAACTCGGATTAGATCCTGAGAACATCGCAACTTGGGATGATTTCATGAAGATGCTCGAAGCTACAAAGAAGAAGGGCCTAATCGGCTACGCACTTGGTGACAAGGGTGGCTGGGAAGCAATGGGAACCTTCGACATTCTTAATGCACGTATCAACGGTTACCAATTCCACGTTGACCTACTTGCAGGTAAAGAAAAGTGGACTGATGCGAAGGTTGCAGAAGTCTTCAAGTACTTCGAGATGATGATTCCTTACATGAACAAGAACGTTCTCGATATTTCATGGGAAGGCATGCGCGATCTTCTACTTCAGAAGAAGTGCGGTGCCATGATGATGGGTTCATGGTTCTCAGGTGACTTCAAGACATTGTCACAGGCTGACTATGACGATCTATGGATCGTTCCATTCCCAGAAATCAATCCAGAGCATGGTCGCGACACAATTGATGCGCCAATCGATGGACTTTGCGTTGCAGCAAATGGTGAGAACCCAGAAGGCGGTAAGGCACTTGTTGAGTGGCTTGCTTCTAAGGAAGGCATGCAAGCACGCCTTGATTCTGGCAACACTTTCACATCTGCAAACAATGGCCAGGACACATCAAGTTACGACCCATTCCAGAAGCAGCAGCTTGCTGTTATGGGTGAGGCAAAGTACATCACTCAGTTCCTTGATCGTGACACTCGTCAAGATTTCGCGAACCCAGTTGTTGCACCTGCAATCCAGAACTTCCTACGCGCTCCAAAGGACATCACAAAGATCCTTGAAGGCGTTCAGGCACAATGGGATGCATTGCCAGCTCTTTAATTCATAGTAGTACTGTGGATTTTAAGATAGGCTAACAATTATGACATCGACGGCGACGAACACAACAGTTCGTCGCCGTCGAGCATTTTCTCCAAAAGATCGTTTAACACTTACAGCTTTTGTTGGTATTCCAACAGCTTTTCACATTTTATTAGTGTGGGTTCCAGCTATTGGAACTATCGGATTGTCATTTACTTTTTGGTCCGGTATTCACCTTTCAGATATCAAATGGGCTGGACTTCAAAACTACAACAATATTTTGACCGGAACTCCTGTTTTTTGGGATGCAATCTGGCACAACGTTATTTGGCTTCTATGGTTTGGTTTGATTGCAACACCATTGGGTATTTTGCTCGCCTATCAAATTGATCGCCAGATTAGAGGACATAAGTTTTACGAATCTGCATTCTTTGTGCCGGTAGTTCTTTCACTTGCGGTAACTGGAATCATCTGGAATTTCATGTTGCAACCAGGTGGTTTTGTTCAGGGAATTTTGGGGCGAGATATCGGAAATCCGATTTCAATTTATGGTAACTATGACATTAATACATATGTAATCCTCGGCATCGCTTCGTGGCGCCATATTGGCTACATCATGCTTTTGTATTTATCTGGCCTAAAGTCTGTTGATCCATCCCTGAAAGAGGCTTCAGCTATTGACGGGGCCACTGAATGGCAAACATTCCGTAAGGTCATTTTGCCTACGATGAAGCCTGTAAATATCATCATTATTGTTATTACAGTTATTGATTCACTGCGTGCATTCGACATTGTTTACATGATTTACGGGTCAAGTACGGGTTGGCCAATCTTGGGCATCTTGGTATTCCAGAACATTTCAGGTGGCGGAATGTCTATGAAGGGCGCTGCATATGCAGTAATCCTCTTCGCACTTTGTATTGGCCCAATGATTTCTTACCTGAAGCAGAGCTTTGCTGAGGATGTTAAGTAATGTCAACAATAGTGGCGGAAAAAAAGTATAAGAATTCACAAAAGACCAAAGATCGCATTATCTCGATCATTATTGGCTTCTTCGCATTGGCCTGGTTATTTCCGATTGCTTGGACTATTTGGAGCTCACTACGACCATATAACGATGTAATCGCAAATGGTGTTTTCTCTGTTCCAAAGACTCTTAACTTTGATAATTACTACAACGCAATTCGTTTGATGAAGTTGCCGATGTACTTAACCAACTCATTCCTAATCACGATTCCGGCAGTTGTATTGACCTTAGGTTTTGGTTCCTTGATTGCATTCGTAGTTTCGCGATACTCATTTAAATTTAATGTGGCTCTGCTGCTTTTCTTCACAGCAGGAAACTTGCTCCCACAGCAACTTGTATTCATTCCTCTCTTTAAGATGTATTTGGCAATTGGTGACTTCTTTGGCAATCGCGCGCTTTTATATGACAGCATCTTGGGCGTTGTACTCATTCACGTTGCATTCCAATTGGGCTTTGCTACCTTTGTTCTCTCCTCATATTTAAAGACAATTCCAAAGGAGATTAGCGAATCCGCGATGGTCGATGGCGCATCTGTGTGGGTTCACTACTCAAAGATAATTTTGCCTTTACTTCGCCCACCTTTAGCTTCTCTTGCAGTGCTGATGACAACATGGATCTATAACGATTTCTTCTGGGCGTTAGTTTTAATGAAGTCAGATTCCAAGCGTCCAATCACATCAGCATTAGCCCGTCTGCAAGGCGAATTTGTAACTGATTTCAACCTACTTGCGGCAGGTGCAATTGTGGCAGCCCTCCCTACCCTTCTAATCTTCTTGGTTTTACGTAAGCAGTTTGTTTCAGGCTTAACTCTCGGCTCAACTAAGGGCTAGTTAGAAAACTAGGGGTAAATATGAAGGCAATTCAGATCACCGAATTCGGTGGTCCCGATGTGATGCAACTGGTTGAACTAGAAACACCAACGCCCGGTGCCGGACAAGAGCTGATTAATGTTTCAGCCATTGGAATCAATTATGCAGATACACA
The DNA here is from genome assembly GCA_947459935.1 of Actinomycetota bacterium. Lineage (GTDB taxonomy): Bacteria > Actinomycetota > Actinomycetes > Nanopelagicales > Nanopelagicaceae > Planktophila. The sequence continues at coordinate 1,010 of CANHFN010000095.1, read as the reverse complement.
CCAAACAGAGAACTCGTATCTTTTCCCGCAAAAACTTCCTTTGATCCCAGGAGTTGAAGTAGTCGGAACTAATGCTTCGGGTGTGAGAGTTCTTGCTTTAGTTGAAGGCGGGGGATATGCCCAACATGTAGCAACTCATTCAGCCATGATGATTCCAGTTTTAGATGGCGTTACAGATGAACAAGCGTTGTGCATGTTGGTCCAAGGTTCGACAGCCTGGCACATCTTAAAAACATTTGGCCATGTGCAACCAGGTGAGACAGTTGTGGTTCATGCAGCAGCTGGAGGCGTTGGAACAATCGCTATTCAATTAGCCAAGATGTGGGGCGCAAAAGTAATAGCGGTCGCATCTTCTGAAGATAAGCGAGCATTGGCAACTTCATTGGGTGCTGACGTTGTTGTCGATGCAAATATTGAAAATTTGGGTGAAGCAATCAGAGCTGCAAATGGTGGCAAGCGGGTGAATTTAGTTCTTGAAATGGTTGGTGGTAAGACATTCGATGACAGTCTAGAAATCCTGGCACCTTTTGGTCGACTTGTTGTATACGGAATGGCTTCACGAGTTGCGCCATCTATTATTCAACCCGCATCCCTAATGGGTGGCAGTAAAACGATTACAGGTTTTTGGTTACAACATTGCTTTGGCAAGAAAGAGTTAATGAATGATGTGATCGAACAACTTTTTGCCTTGGTTGTTGAAGGAAAGTTGAAGCCAGTAATCGGCGGCACCTATCCAATGAGCCAAGCCGCTGTTGCTCACAAGGCAATGCGGAGCCGAGAAACAACTGGCAAAATCACGCTAAATCCGAAGGAGTAATTGACTCTTTTTTGCCATTCCTATTAATACAGGTAGGCTTCGCTTTCGACCAACGCCCCCCTAGCTCAGTTGGTAGAGCGTTTCCATGGTAAGGAAAAGGTCACCGGTCCGATTCCGGTGGGGGGCTCGCATGAGTTCTTCACTCGATGAAGATCTTTGCACAAGCACAACCCTTGGCGGGGTAGCTCAGCTT
>CANHFN010000094.1 GCA_947459935.1 Actinomycetota bacterium | reverse complement strand
TGCATCTGTTCCATCATGGCAGCAAAATCGACAGGCTCGTTCGGGTCATCCGAATTTCCTGGCGTGAAACCAAATGGCGTCATAGTTGAATCCTCCCAGCATTGGAACAATTTCGCAGGTCTATTCATTCCCACGATTTCCACACTTTTTTGTTGGCATTTAGTTGATTACGCGAGGATGTAAGCAAACTAGTACAGTACGGACATGTCCAACGCATTTTCGGCTCTCATCTGGTGGGTCGTTCCTGCTATCGGCTTAATTGGCGCACTTGGCTATGTCACTTGGGTTTCTAAGTTTCAGGGAAAGTTTCAACAGGAGACGCAGCGCTCTGTTGGTCAATTCCAGCGTTTTCAGGATTCTCTGCGTGATTCCCAAGCACGCGATGTCGCTGCAGAAAATTCCGATGCTGACGAAGAAGTAGATCTTGGTGACGCAGCGCAAAAAACTTCACGTATTCCAGTGATTCGTCCGGACGCACACTAGCTCGAGCCTTCTAGTGCGATTCTCACCTCTTCCAAAAATAGTTAAGGCAACTCTTGGAGTATTTTTCCTTCTTGCAACCGTTGCTCCATTGCCTTTTGCAATCGTTCTTCCAGGGCAAGCACAAAACATCTTTAAAGATGTCATAACGATTAAAGATATAGACACTTATCCCGCAACTGGTCGCATTGATTTAATGTCTATTCGGGTTACCAATCCAGACACATGGATATTTGGCCCGGAAATCATTTACTCATGGATCAGTTCAGAACGTGCTGTGTATCCAAAGTCTGCGATCTACCCACCTGGAACCAGTACTAAAGAGGAAAGAAAACAAGCTAAGGCTGATATGGTCGGTTCCCAAGATAATGCAATCACCGCAGCGGTTAATTACCTGCAATCTCGCCCTGAAATTTTGGCACCACTTGGTGTTTCCGGATCCAACAGTGCTGAAGGAAAGGCTTTATCAGCAGCAGATTTGAAGATCGCCAAGGAACGCGCAGATGCAATCGATCCTAAGAAGATTAAGTTTAAAGTTTCACAAACAGGTGGACCTAGCGGTGGACTGGTTTTTTCCATTGGGTTAGTGGAGTTACTCACTGAAGTCGATCTAATGCAAGGTCGACACATTGCAGGAACGGGAACAATCGACGGCCGCGGCGTCGTGGGAGCCATTGGTGGGATCAATGAAAAGATTCTTTCAGCCAAAAAAGTCGGGGCCACTCTATTCTTTGCTCCAGTAGGAAATGCTGAAGATATTGCTAACGTGCCAGAAGGTATTAAGGTCATAACCGTTGCCACTTTGGCTCAAGCTATTTCATATCTTGAGCGCACCCGCAAATAATTCGCAACTGCCTCTTAAACCTTCACGTTTGCTGGGTGAAATAGGGATTGAATTGGTAGCCCTAATCGCCTTGCGATAGTTTTGGCCCATGACCAATAACCCCCAGTTCCAGCGCCCTTCGTTTAACTTCCGTGGACGTAAGAGTCCTTTGACTCTGACGCTCGGAATACTTGTAATCATCGGAGCACTCTTTACCGCTCTGAGTGGTTTCTATGCAGATTGGTTGTGGTTTAAGTCAGTTAACTTCACAAGCACTTGGTCAACAATTCTTGGCACGAAGGCAACTCTCTTCGTTGTGGTTGGTTTGACCACATCGATCTTTATTATGTTTAACGTTTTGTTGGCCTATAAGCGCCGCCCTTTGTATGTTCCTATGACAATTGAGGCAGATAACTTAGAACGATACCGTTCGCAAATTGAACCAATCCGTCGTGGAGTATTTGCAGCAGGATTCCTAGCGCTGTTTTACTTTGCCGGAACGTCAGGTTCAACATTGTGGAGTACTTGGTTGCTCTTTAAGAATTCAACTGAATTTGGTGTGAAAGATCCTCAATTCAATTTGGATGTCTCATTCTTTGCTTTCCGACTTCCCTTCTGGCAGACAGTTATTGGCTGGGGAATTTCGACTTTAGTTCTAGCAATTATCGCTACTGTCGCTGTTCACTATCTATACGGTGGAATACGTTTACAGGTTCGTGAGGATCGCACCACCGTTGCAGCTCGAGTGCAGCTATCTGTACTTCTTGGATTAGTTGTATTGCTCAAGGCGATTGCATATTGGTTCGATCGATATGCCTTAACTCTTAAAGATAGCAAGCTCATCACTGGTCTTACCTACACAGATGTAAATGCAGTTTTGCCGGCGAAGGCGATTTTGACTGGAATCGCAATTGTGTGCTCCCTTCTATTCTTTGCAAATATTGTTCGTCGCTCATGGGTCCTGCCTGCAGCAGGAACTGCCTTGCTAGTTATCTCATCAGTTTTGATTGCCGGTCTATACCCAGCAGCAATCCAAACTTTTCAGGTTAAGCCAAGTGAATCCTCAAAGGAAGCAGAATTTATCCAGCGCAATATCAATGCCACCCGCGCTGCATATGGCCTAGAAGATGTCACCGTTAAGGATTATCAGGCTACGCTTACAACAACTGCTGGCCAATTAACTAATGATGCTGCAACAATTTCAAACATTCGTTTGATGGATCCCAATGTAATTGCGGCAACATTCCGTCAGCTTCAGCAAATCAAGCCTTATTACACATTCCCAGATTCTCTAGATGTTGATCGCTACACAGTAAATGGCGTTAAGCGCGATGCACTAGTTGCAGTTCGTGAATTGAACATTGATGGAAACCCATCTCGTAATTGGATTAACGACCACCTTGTTTACACTCACGGCTTTGGTTTCGTGGCGGCTTTTGGAAACACACGTGATTCTGATGGCAAGCCTTCCTTCTTGGTTGGAGATTTGCCTCCAACAAAGGGTCTTGGAGAATTTGAACCACGCATTTATTTTGGTGAAAATGTTCCAAATTACTCAATTATTGGTGGAGTAAAAACAGACTCACCTGTTGAATTTGATTATCCAGATGATGCATCAGCAAATGGCCAGAAGAACTACACATACTCTGGCACCGGCGGTGTTCCAGTTGGCTCCTTGCTTAATAAATTAGTCTTTGCTCTCAAGTATCAAGAGCAGCGTATTCTTCTTTCATCATTGATCAACAAGGATTCAAAGATTCTCTTTGAACGTAATCCGCGTGATCGCGTAGCCAAGGTTGCGCCTTGGTTAACACTTGATGGAGATTCATATCCTGCAATCGTTGATGGACGTATCCTCTGGATTATTGATGGCTACACAACAAGTGCTGGCTATCCATACTCTCGCCAGACTTCACTTGCTAGCGCAACATCTGATGCCTTAACAAATAATTCAACATCAGTTACTGCTCAAGGCAATCAAAACATCAATTACATTCGCAACTCTGTTAAGGCGACCGTTGATGCATACAGCGGCGAAGTGGTGTTGTACCAATGGGATGAGAATGACCCAGTCTTGAAGACCTGGAGCAAGGCTTTTCCAGGAACAATTCAACCAAAGAGTGCAATTTCAGCCCAGCTCCTTGAGCACATTCGCTACCCAGAAGACATGTTCCGTATTCAGCGCGAAATCCTTAGCTCTTATCACGTGACAACTGCCGCAGCTTTCTATGGTGGTCAAGACTTCTGGCGCGTTCCACGCGATCCATCCACGTTTGGCGCAAATGCTGGTGCACAACCTCCTTACTACTTAACACTTCAAATGCCCGGTGAGGACAAGCCAGAGTTTGCATTGACTACTCCATTTGTTCCACGAGGTGGTCGTGAAAACCTTTCAGCATTTGCAGTTGTTAACTCTGATTCAGGTCCCAACTACGGAAAAATTACCGTGTTGCAATTGCCTCGAAGCACAAACGTTGCGGGACCTTCACAGGTTGCATCTAACTTCGAAGCAAAACCTGAAGTTGCAAACTCATTGTCATTGCTCCGTCAGGGTGGCTCAGATGTTGTGCTTGGAAACTTGCTCACACTTCCTGTTGGTGGCGGATTGCTTTATGTGCAGCCCGTGTATGTTCGAGCAACTTCAAACAGCGCGGCATATCCATTGCTACAAAAGGTACTTGTCTCCTTCGGTGATCAAATTGGTTTTGATGACACATTAAAGGGAGCACTTGATCAGGTATTTGGTGGAAACTCTGGAACTACAGCAGGTGGATCTACAACAAATGGTTCAACTGGAGCAACAACTAATTCATCACTTGCAAACTCTCTTGCTAGTGCACGAAAGGCATATGCCGATGGATTAGCTGCACTTGCTAAGGGAGACTTTGCTGCATACGACAGGGCTCAAAAGCGATTGAAATCCGCACTTGATGCTGCAATTAATGCACAAGGAAAATAGATAAATAGTTGGATTTGGTCTTTATCTATCGGTACGCATAAGATTGCATCACCGGCGCGGGGTGGAGCAGCTCGGTAGCTCGCTGGGCTCATAACCCAGAGGTCGTAGGTTCAAATCCTGCCCCCGCTACTAGATGTAAAAAGGCCCTCA
>CANHFN010000093.1 GCA_947459935.1 Actinomycetota bacterium | reverse complement strand
TGTAATTCACCTAGAAATAACCAAGTATTAACCCGCGCCATGCATCTGCGAAACCTCAGCGCCCCACTATTGATCCGTAAAAAGTTTTCTCTACTCCCACTAGAGAAATCCTCCATTTGAGGGAATGGAAGAAAGAGCCCCCGTAGCCCTATCGCTACGGGGGTTATTCTTATCCCATGGCAAAAGATCCATCCCGCGAAGCCCACTTTCCTGCGATCGAAAAGAAGTACGGCGAAAAGATGGCCTACTGGTTTAAGGTCATGGCAAAACTTGAGGGCAAGAAATATCCAGAACAAATAGCACACCTGAAAGAAAACTACGGTTTTTCTCAAGCCCATGCCAACGCACTAGTTATGTACTCCAGAGGCTCTGAATCCTCACAACGTTTTTCAACTCCAGCCGAGTATTACGCATCTATTCCTGCCCCACAGGCAAAAACAATCAAAGCGATCTTCAAAGCGATTAAAAGCAAATACCCACAGTTGGAATTTGTTCTAGCCTGGAATCAACCCATGGTGAAGTTAGGCAAGGATTACATCTTCGGTGCCTCAGCTTCTAGTAAGCATGTGCTGATCGCCCCTTGGGATCAAGATGTCCTGAAAGAATTTGCCCCAAAATTTAAAGAAGGCAACGCCTTAAAGAAAACAATTCAACTGCCCATTGATTGGCAGGTGGATGAGAAGTTGATCCAGGCCTTGATTAAAGCAAGCCTTGCCAATTTGAAATAACTACTTCTGGTAGTGAAAGCGCACAGAGATGATTACTAGGTTTTTACCCTCAACGCGATAGACCAAGCGATGGGTTTTATCAATGCGTCGCGAATAGGTATCTTGGTCTTGAAACCTCAGCTGTTCTGGGACACCAATTCCTGAAAAGGGAGTCTCTAAACAATTAGCAATCAGGGCATTAATTCGATCAAGTTTTTTCTGATTGCCGCTGGTGCGCCAATAATTTAGGTCTTCGAGGGCGCGAGGGGTAGCGACAACCTGGTCCAATTTGCTTTTAGGCACAACAGAACTTACTTACTCTTTTTCTTGGCCTTGCTTTTCTCAATATCCGGCTTGAGCGGAAACTCAACAGGTTGTAACTCTCCACGGTCGGCTTGGGCCAACGACTCTAATAACCATTCACGATTGGCGGGTGTGGACAGCAAGTACGCAGTTTCAATCATGGATTCATATTCGCTCACTGAGATTAGAACTGCATTTCCAGCCTTTGATGTGATCACGACAGGCTTCATGTCGGCATTGACCTGCTCGATCAATGGAAACAACTGAGCTCGTGCTTGGGAAGCGGTTATTGCCATGTTTTACGCCTTTCAGAAGTGGTACAAGAAACAGTACCATACTAAAACTCCTTTAATCCCAACAATCCAACCGCCATGAAAAGTTCTAGACTGCTCACATGAGCGCACTCTTTGATCCACTAACAATCCGCGAGGTTGAGTTTAATAACCGCATCTGGGTCTCTCCGATGTGTCAATACATGGCTAAAGATGGCTTTGTAGGTCAGTGGCACGATGTTCACCTAGGTTCTTTTGCCACAGGTGGCACCGGGTTGATCATGGTGGAGGCAACAGGTGTGGTTCCTGAAGGGCGCATTTCAATTGGTTGCCCGTCCATTGAAGATGATGCCCATGCTGTGGCCTTTAAACCCATGATTGATTTCGCCCATAGCCACGATGTGAAGATGGGAATTCAATTAGCTCACGCAGGTCGCAAAGGCGGCACCATGTTGCCTTGGGATGATCACCGCATTGCAACCGCAGAAGAAGGCGGCTGGCAGGCGGTTTCATCATCTGCAATTGCCTTTGAAGGATATGCAGAACCACGTGCACTAACTGTTCCTGAAATTCACCAACTCACCCAAGATTTTGTTGCCGCTGCCAAGCGCGCAGTTGCTGTGGGCTTTGATGTCATTGAGTTGCATGCAGCTCACGGTTATTTGTTCCACCAGTTCTACTCCCCTCTTGCCAACAAGCGCACCGATGAATACGGCGGCGACTTTGCCAACAGAACTAGATTTCTACTAGAAACTGTTGAAGCAGTCCGAGCTGCAATACCAACTGGCACGCCACTATTTGTGCGCATCTCTGCCACAGACTGGGTTGATGATGGCTGGAACTTGATTGATTCAGTGGAGCTATGCGCGCAGTTAAAGACTCTGGGCGTGGACCTTGTTGATGTTTCAACAGGTGGCAATGTTCATAACGCTCCTATCAAAGCCACACCTGGCTTCCAAGTTCCTTTTGCAACAGCCATCAGAGCAGAGACTGGAATCCTGACAACTGCAGTTGGACTCATTACAGAGCCAAAGCAAGCAGATCACATCATTCAAATAGGAGAAGCAGATGCGGTCTTTATGGCCCGTGAATTCCTGCGCAATCCCCGATTCCCTTTATATGCAGCGGAAAAACTAGGTGTGAAGATCAAATGGCCTCTACCGATAGAGCGCGGCAAGTTAAGTTAATCCAATGAAACTCTTGGGCTCTGTTATCGGAATTGCAATAGTTGCAATTTATGTAATCGGATCAGGCCTTTGGGTGAACACTGGCGATAACTGGTATCGCAACTTAAACCAACCATCCTGGCAACCACCAGGATTCATCTTTGGCATTATCTGGCCCTATAACTTTATTGTTTTAGGTATTGCAGCTGTGACCATTGCCCAACGTGCCACAACAGCGCTGAGCATTACCTATCTAACATTCTTTGGGCTCTCTGTTGCATGTGCTCTGATTTGGGCATATCAGTTCTATCGCCCCCACAATCTGCAATTTGCTGCGATCGCACTTGTTGGCACAGTGCTTTTAACCGTACCAATGCTGATAATCGCCTTTAAAACTTCAACTTCAATTGGTCTGGCACTGCTGCCTTATCAAATCTGGGTAGCAACAGCTGCAACGCTGAGTTATCAATACAGCAAACTCAATTAACTATTTCTTGAGTGGGCCTAGTTTGTAGCTATCTAATCTAATCGCAGGCCTACTTTGATTGGAATGCTGAGCCTTAAAGGCGTTTGTGCCATCTGTGCCACATAAGAACAAGATTGCTCCAGAGCCACCTGGGTGTGAATTAATCCAACTGGTTAAGTTGTAAACATAATCATCAACCACAGTCCAGCAACTCTGCGCTGTGTTATTCGCCCTTACCTGAGCCATTGTGTATCCAGCAACCGTTGGTGTTGGCGTTGGAGTCGGTGTTGGTGTTGGTGTTGGCGTTGGAGTCGGTGTCGGAGTCGGTGTTGATGTTGGTGTTGGTGTTGGTGGCACATATGCCCCGCGCACAACCTCTCCAGCAATTTCCTTCTCCCCCACAGCAACCGTGATTGTTGATTTAGTTTTTGCTGTGATCACAAAGCTGTATATCCCAGCCTTTGCCACCCCGCTATAGCGGGCTAAATAGAAGTAATTTGTTCTGCCATAAGGCTCATAGAACTTTTCTCGCTCATTAATTTTCAACGTTGTTTTAAAGCCACCAGGACCCGTGATGACAACAGTGGGTAATTGACTACTCTTTAAAGCATTTTCAGGCTTCTTATCAACGATGAGATATTGAACCTCTAAGGCATCGCCCTCTTTAAACTGGGCTCTAAACGCCTTCTTTTCACCAGCTTTACTAAAGGCTGCACGAATAGCAAAAGAGACAGTTCCATCAACTAACAGAGGACCTTTTGCTGCTGTTGTGTCGGTGTTTAGTAAAACTACAGGTTGGTGAGCAACTGCAACACCACATCCCAGTGCAAGTGCTGTGAGAACAGCGATTAATACTTTGCGCAAGGGAGTGTGCATCAGCTTACTAGGACTCGAAGTCTCCGCCGCGGCCAGTAATTTTCTTCTTGCTCTTTGCTGGTCGCTCATATGCGATCAGCAAAGCGGCAAGGATCATGGCAAAGACACCAATGACAATAAACTTTTCCATCTGTTTAACCCAGAACAGCCCAAGTAACAAGTGAGAAGACAGCTAGGCCTAAACCAACAATTGCAATTGCAGACAAAGACAACAGATGACGTGAGGCTGCGATCTTCTTTGTTAACTCCGATGGCTTTTCGATGCGATTAAGGTCAACGATCAATGCTTCAGCCTCACGGATGGTTGCATACTGAGAAATGATTGCCAAGATTCCAGTAGTTGCAGCGACTCCGATTGCCAAATACTTTGTTGCATCATTTGCTGAATCAAACTTGCCAAATGCTGCTAACACAAAAATACCGATCAACATAAAATTTGGACCCTTTTGGGCGTTGATTACTTGCGTGCGCTTTGTGTTCCAGAGTTCTAATAACTGAGCTTCTTGCATGTGGTTCTCTCCTTAACCAGGAAGTCCTCAATTGGACTTAGATAAAGGGTAGGTCCCAAACCTGAACTCTGCATGGCCAATCCCTTACGACTCACTTACGATTGCCCTATGTCTCGCATAGCCAAGGTCAAAAATGGGTTT
>CANHFN010000092.1 GCA_947459935.1 Actinomycetota bacterium | reverse complement strand
ATGATGATTGTCATTGATGATGAAAGATGAGAAATAGTCTCTTCAATCTTTAACGTTGAGCCTGGATCTAGAGCCGAGCAAGGCTCGTCCATAAGCAAAACTTGAGGCTTTACTGCAAGTGATCGAGCGATACACAAACGTTGCTGCTGTCCGCCAGAGAGTGAACCACCATAAGCGTTCAAACGATCCTTAACCTCTGACCACAAACCAGCACGCTCTAAGCAATCTTCTAGAAGCGCGTCCTTGTCAGCAACCTTTAGTTCTGCAAGCTTTAGACCTGACAAAACGTTTTCGGCAATTGTCATAGATGGGAATGGGTTTGGCTTTTGGAAAACCATTCCAACCTTAAGGCGAATCTTTGTTACATCTGTTCCTGATTCATAAATATCTTTTCCATCGAGCAATACCTCACCGGCCATTTGTGCACCAGGAATAAATTCGTGCATACGGTTGAGTGTGCGAATAAATGTTGACTTACCGCACCCTGATGGACCAATTAATGCAGTAACTGTGCCTGACCAAAAATCAAGTGAAATTCCGTCGAGGACATGCTTTCCGCTAAACCATGCGTGAACACCACGAGCCTCAAGACCAACGCCCAGAGACTGAGCACCTGGAGCTTTCTTCTGCTTGGCAGATGCAACATCACTGAGTGATGATGGCTTAGTTGCCGTCTTGTCCATGTTGTCCTCGTTTTCGTTAGTTGTCACTTTGCAACTTTCCTCTCACTTAAAAAGCGTGCTGCGATAAATAGAGCCAAAACAATCACTAGTAGCACCAAGATTCCAGACCATGCGCGAGTGATTGACTCTTCTGTTCCTTGGCCAAAACACTTCCAGATATAGATTGGAAGTGATCCCATTGGTCCATCAAATGGGTTCAGATTTACAGCTTCGCCGCCACCAGTAAGCAAAACAAGTGGAGCCGTTTCACCGGCAACGCGCGCGATTCCTAGGATCAGAGCGGTTACTAATCCACTCTTTGCTGCAGGAATAACAATCAATGCCACAGTACGCCACTGTGTTCCACCGAGTGCAACACCAGCTTCACGTAAGTCATTAGGGATAAGAAGTAGAACTTCTTCAGATGTGCGGGCAATTGTTGGAATCATCAAAATCATCAATGCCAGTGATCCAGCAAAACCAGAAAGTGATCCAGTTATTGGATAGACATAAGAGGAGAGAATGAAAAGTCCCGCAACAATTGATGGAACTCCAGACATAGCCTGTACCAAGAACTTAATGGGAGCTGCAAACTTTCCTCGAATCTCAGTCAAATAAATTGCAGTCAAGATTCCAATTGGCATTGCAACAATTAAAGCTATTGCAACCATAATCACTGTGCCGGTGATTGCGTGCAATAAACCACCGTTGCCAATTGGATCATTAACACTCGTAACACTCATATCATTTGTGAATAAACCTAGATTTAAACCCTTGTAACCACGCTTAATGACTTCAAACAAAATACTAAAAATTGGAAGCACAGCAAGAGTCATTCCAACTGTAACTAATCCACGTGCCACTGCATCTTTTGCACTTGCCATTCCTCGTTGTGTATAACTAAGAATGAAATCAATCACTATGGAAGCACAGAAAAAGACGACGAAGTAGGCCAACTTGCCTTTGAGCGGCGTAACAGCAACAAGTCCATAAGAAACAAGTGCAGCTGAAAGGTAAATGCCAAGGATTGTTAGGCGCTGCTTGGGAGTTGCCTTCCATGGCTTGCCTGGCTTTGGTGGGGCAATAACAGTGCTCATCGGCCCTTTGCTCCTGAACTCTTAACAATTAGGTCTGCAATTGAGTTAACAAGTAATGTCAGAAGGAACAGGACCAAGCCTGCCGCCATCAATGCTTTGATTTCACCATCACCAGCTTCACCAAACTTAAGCAAGATCATTGAAGCAACGTTTCCACCTGCACCAAGAAGTACTTGCCAGTTGATCTGATAAACAATGTTAAGAACTGTATACACCGCAACAGTTTCACCCATTGCACGTCCAAGACCAAGCATCGCTCCACCTACGACGCCGCTGCGACCGTAAGGAATTACTACCGCCTTGATCATGGACCAACGAGTTGCACCTAGTGCGTATGCTGCTTGAATACGATCAAGTGGTGTTTGGCCAAAGATTTCGCGAGAGACAGATGTAACAATTGGAATAATCATGATCGCAAGAACAACGCCCGCGACAAATGGTGAACGAGTAAATACTGGAACCTGCATATCAAAAAATGGCAAAAAGCCTAAGTATTTATGAAGCAATTTTGCCCAGTATTCAACACTTGGCATCAGAACTAAAAAGCCCCAAATTCCAAAGAGCACAGATGGAAACGCTGCCATCAAGTCGATTACCGCAACCATAAACTTTCTAACAGTTGCTGGAGCGTAGAAAGATAGATATAGAGCTGTCAGCACTGAGATCGGAACGGCGATTAAGACTGCAATGGTTGCGCAAATAATTGTTCCAACAAGCATTGCTGCAATTCCAAATTGAGTTTGGGAGTAATCGATGTTTCCAGATTCATCCGTAACTACATTCCAAGCACTTCCCGTGATGAAACCAAAACCTTGTGACTTTAGAACATCAAAACCCTGGTAAGCCAGAAATATCAGAATAAAACCAAGAATTAAGAGGGAAGATAATCCTCCTGCGGTTACAACCCCACGAAAGATCTTGTCTGAAATACGCGGCTTCGTGGTTATCTCACGAGGGGCAGGGATTTCGGCCGACTTGTTTTCAAGCAATGTCATGCGGCAAATCTTGTACTCAGTCGGGATTTTTTACGTGGACCAAAGGTGTCTAGAAGGTTAACAAAAGGTGAAATCACCCCTTTCCCCCTAAGGTTTGCACTATGGCTAACGAACAACCGAATCTGATCTGGATCGACTGCGAAATGACGGGGCTTTCCCTAGAAAAAGATGTCCTCGTGGAAATCGCGGTCCTGGTGACTGACTCAGATTTAAATGTCATTGGAGATGGCGTGGATGTGGTCATAAAGGCGAGCGCTGAGCAGTTAGCCGGGATGAATGAGTTCGTCACCCAGATGCACACCACATCTGGATTGATCACTGAAATTCCGAACGGCATTTCAGTTCAAGAGGCCGAGGCCAAGGTGATTGCATACCTGGAAAGCGCAGCGACTCAGCCCGGCAAATCTCCGCTGGCAGGTAACTCTGTCAGCGTTGACAGATCATTTATCGCACGGGACATGCCACTACTGAATGACTACCTGCATTATCGAACTATCGATGTTTCATCGATCAAAGAGCTCACTAGACGTTGGTTCCCAAAGGCCTACTTTGCAGCCCCCGCAAAAACTGGCAACCACCGCGCCTTGGGAGACATCCAAGATTCAATCGCAGAGTTGGCTTATTACCGCCAAGCAGTCTTTATCTCTGCGCAAACAGAGGCTCCAACCACCGCATAACAGCGGGTAGACTTAGCAACTCATGGTGGACGTAGCTCAGCTGGTAGAGCACCCGGTTGTGGTCCGGGATGTCGCGGGTTCGAGCCCCGTCGTTCACCCCAAGTTTTTCTATCGTGATTAACCCTTGCAGCACCAAGTAGAGAGCCGGACCCAAATGATTTTCGACGTCGTTGTTGAAATCCCAGCAGGATCACGTAATAAATACGAGATCGATCACATCACTGGAGAAGTCCGCCTAGATCGCATGCTCTTTACGTCAACTAGATATCCATATGACTATGGCTTTGTTAAGAACACTCTGTCCCAAGATGGCGATCCATTAGATGCATTAATCATGCTGGATGAGCCAACTTTTCCTGGCTGTGTAGTTTCATGTCGTGTAATCGGAATGTTAAACATGACAGATGAGGCTGGCGGAGATGACAAACTCCTCTGTGTTGCAGCAGGTGATGTGCGCAAGTCATATCTACAAGATCTCAACGATGTTCCAGCGTATGAGCTTTCAGAAATCAAGCACTTCTTTGAAGTTTACAAAACCCTAGAACCAGGAAAATCTGTGCAAGGCGGAGAATGGGTTGGACATGTAGAAGCTGAACTAGAGATCAACGCATCATATGAGCGTTATAAAGGTTCTCACTAACTAGTTTGGTAAGACTTTTTCTGGACAAGTTTCTAAAATTCGAATCATTGCCTCTTTTTCAGGTGCGGTAAACCACAACTTATATTTGATCTTTACGGCAATCTGTCGTGACACATAATCACATCGAAAACTCTTTAGTGGTGGTAACCAAGTAGCAGCATCACCTTCACCTTTTTGCGAATTCAACTTTCCCTTTACCGCCATTAAATTTAGTGGATCATTAGCAAATGCTTTTCTTTGTTCAGGCGTTAGCTTGAAGGCACCTGACTGCCAGGCATTAGAGAGCGCCACCAGATGATCTATCTCAACCCCTTTACTTGTCTTGGCACCTTGCGCAAAGTTAATGGTCTCCCCCGAAAATGGATCAACTAAAGTGCCACTCAAAACGGTGCAGCCCTTTGTTTA
>CANHFN010000091.1 GCA_947459935.1 Actinomycetota bacterium | reverse complement strand
GGCGTTCGCCTTCAAATTGCAAAACAACATCAACGATGTGCTCTAGTAGTCGGGGACCTGCAATAGATCCATCTTTAGTGACATGTCCAACAAGAAGTAGTGTGATGTCGCGATCTTTACAGATGCGAATTAGTGCGCCAGCAACTTCTCGAACTTGTGTGACACCACCAGGTGCACCATCTGCTGCAGAACTGCCGATAGTTTGCACTGAGTCGATGATGAGCAATTGTGGTTTAACAGAGTCGATGTGTGCAATGACGGCACCAAGATCTGTTTCGGAGGCAAGAAATAGTTGAGGATCTATTGCATTAATACGTTCTGCACGAAGTCGTACCTGTGAGGCGGATTCTTCGCCACTTATATAAAGCGCAGATATTCCCTTAGAAGCAGATTGCGCTGCAACGGAAAGTAGAAGTGTTGACTTACCAACGCCTGGTTCACCAGCTAATAAAATTGCTGCTCCTGGCACTAATCCACCACCAAGTACGCGATCAAGTTCAGATACACCCGTTGGACGTGCGTGAGCAGCGGAAAGATCTACATCGCCAATCGGTGTTGCTTTAGCGGTGACATTGCCAGCAACCAACGACAATTTCTTAGGTGCGGCAATCTCTTCAACAACGCCCCATGCTTGGCATTCACCGCAGCGACCGACCCATTTTTGGGATGTCCAACCGCACTCGGTGCAGCGGAATGGATCTTTTTCTACCTTGGCCATGAGGTAACCCTATGACAAGGGACTGACTATTTCTTCTGGGCAGCCAATGTTGCTGGATGCTGAATGATAAACAACGGAAGGTTTCGGGCTGCTGACTCACGGATGTGTTCCATGCGGACATCGCACAGGCGCGCCAGTTCGTTATAGGCGTCCTTACCCATCAGAATTTCAAGTTCATACTTATTGGAGACATAAACCGGCTCTGTTCCAACGTGAGCATCGCTATTACTTGTGCAGTACCAGTCAAAGTCTTCTCCACCATCGCCCCATGCAAGGCGCTCATACTCACCGATAACGGTTACTGAGTATTCGCGCTCGCCGTATTCGCGCGTTTCAAAACTACGACGTAAGGGCAACTGCCAGCACACATCAGGTTTTGTATCTGCAAAGTGTTTTCCATCGCGTTGTGCAACATGGTGCAACACGCAACCAAATGATCCAGTGAAACCTTCTGCTTCATACCCTTTACGGTTCAAGAAGATGCAACCATCTTCTACGCGACGAGTTTTGCGTTCCCCATCTTCATCTTTTTCAGAAATGCGTAACTCTCCGCCAGGCTTTTTTGGTCGAGCTTCGTTGTAGAACTGCCACATTTCAGGAGTGAGATAAGCAGCAGCTTTAACTGTGCGCTCTTCATCAGCTTTATCTGTATACATCGCACCTTCAGTGCAACATCCAGAAAAGGGCTGGCTTTTAAACACACCTTGGCAACCATCGCCATAGATACATGTCCAATATGAGGTCAACCAGGTCAGGTCGCACTTGAATATAGTTTCAGCATCATTCGGGTCAAAGAATTCAACCCAATCACGTGCAAATCCTGGCTTAACTTCTGACATAGTCGCAGAGCCTACAGGCATAACAGGTAGGCTTGTTACATGAATCAGGATTCAAAGGTTGCAGTAATTGGTGCTGGCATTATGGGCGAAGCCTTGATTTCTGCTTTGATTTCATCTGGTGTTAAACCAGAGTTGATCACGATTTCAGAAAAGCGTGAAGATAGAAGCACGGAACTCGTGACACGGTATTCAATCAAGCAAGCACCATTAGCAACCAATGTTGCAGGCGCAGATGCACTCTTATTGGTGGTTAAGCCGCAGGATATGGCTTCTGTGCTTGAAGAAATCAAAGGATCCATTAACCCAGAAGCGGTTGCAATCAGCTTTGCTGCTGGCAAAACTATTTCTTATATATCCAATGCCCTCGGTACAGATAACCCTGTGGTCCGCGTAATGCCAAATACACCGACATTGGTAGGCGCGGGTATGGCTGCAGCCACATTTGGTACCGGTGTGACGAAGTCTCAAAAGAACTTTGTCTTGGATTTACTAGGTGCCACAGGCAAGGTAATTGAAGTTGCAGAGGATCTGCAAAATGCGGTCACCGCAACGAGCGGATCAGGACCGGCATATTTCTTCGCATTTGTTGAAGCAATGGTTGCAGGAGCCACAGAGCTAGGCCTAAGCGAAGAAGATGCAACGGTTCTGACGATTCAGACAATTGTTGGAGCGGCGAAGTTGTTAGATGAATCAGGCAAAAGCGCAACGACTTTGCGCGAAAATGTGACCAGCCCAAATGGCACAACTGCTGCAGCGCTCGCCTCTTTTGAATCAAGTGACATGCACTCTATGGTCGCCAAAGCAATGAAGGCGGCCAGCGATCGTTCGCAGGAATTAGCGTGAAACGCTTTCTCGCCTTCTTTCTTCTTGTTTCATTGTTAATGACCCCTATTGCTCACTCAGCACCAAAAAAAATCACTGTCAAACCAATGCAATTGCTCACAACAATTGGCACACCCGATGAAGTAAGTGGGGTAGTTGTTAGCGGCAAATCAATAATAGTTTTTGGCACTAAGGCATCAATGGCTTATGCACGTGCAATTGATGTAACTGGTAAAGAGTTGTGGAACTTAACCCTTGATCAATCTCCAGCCTCAATTGCTACTGCAGCAGCAGTTGATTCCGCTGGTGATATTTGGATTGCAGGCGCAACTCCACTTGCTTTGGGGACAATTGCACCGACGCCAACTGCAACACCCATAAATCCAGATAGCGCTGTAATCCCACCATCCACAAAAGTTGGCGACTTGAAAGCTGTCACAATTTGGAAAGTTAGCTCAACAGGAACAGTTTTATTTACAAATACATTGCCAACTAATTTTGTGCTGTTTCCAACTGCGATAGCAGTTGATAAGAACGGTGCGTCAGTTGTGGGAATCCTTGCCAATAGCAAAGGAAATGCAGGCTTTCTTGCCAATATGGATTCAGCCGGTGTATTTTCTAAACTACTTCAAATTGGTGTGTCATCTACGACAGCAGATGCAGTTGTCAGACATCCTGATGGTTCAATCACCGTTGCAGGGTCTAGCGCTGAAACATTAGCCGGCAAAAAAGTTGCCGGAGTTTCAGATGGAATATTGGTAAAAGTTTCCAAAACACGAAAGATTACTTCTGTTGTACGCAGTTCTGTCGCAAAAGGTAAGAGAATATGGAATAGCGCATCAACTTCCTTGCTTCTAGCTGGCGAAGTGGTAGCAGCAGGAAAAACAGAATCAGCGGTCACAAAATTCTCGTTATCTTTCGTTCCGACTTGGACCTATCGATTTGCATCGACAGGTCCAACACTTTCAGCCGCATCTACTCAAGCATTTTTCATATCAACAGGTGCAATCGCGCAATTGAACTGGAATCCAAAAACTCCGGCACCTCTCTTGCTCACCTTTGATTCCAAAGGCGTCATCACCGCGGCCGATAGTGGCCCCGTGGGACAGAAAGAAGTGCTCGGACTGATCATTTCTAAGGAGATCGGGGTTTTAGCCCTGACTTTAAGCGCAGAAACGGTTTCGATTTTTACCCCACTTCCGCGGTAACCTAAACCCCCGCACACTCAGTGCGCACTTTAGAAATGAGAGCGTGACATATGGGTTCCGTAATTAAAAAGCGACGTAAGCGCATGGCGAAGAAGAAGCATAAGAAACTTCTCAAGAAGACTCGCATTCAGCGCCGTAACGCCAAGTAATAATTACGGCTTTAAAAGTGCAAGCTTGTCATTAACAGTGGCAAGAAGATATTTAACTTTATTGACGGTCACCCAAGCGCTCTGAGTTGGTTCAGAGCCTTGGGTACTGCTTACTAAACGTATTGCAGCTTGTCCTAAATCTTTTTTGCTCGTATCTAGAGCGCAGAGTCTTTCCTGGCAGTTAAAGATGATTGTTCTTCCATCTGTTGCTAAATACTCACCAGGTGTCCCGAAGTTTTCCGTCGTTAATCTCGAAATCTTCGTCGGATTACTCAAAAGCGCCCATCGGACTTGATTTGGTTTTGGCGCCGTAGCCGTTGATGCAGCTAACCACGTAGCCATGACATCACCATTTACCTTTGCAAGTGCCACGTCAAAACCAAAAATGGATGCATCATCTGTTGAGATGTCTAAGGTTTGATATGCCCAATCTCGTGGCTCAATGCCAGTACGAGTGGCAATTCGAATAGCGCCCGAGGTAATTTCTTTTTTCTGGTTCATCGACACAATTGAATCGTATGCAACATAAGTTTTAGAGCCGTCAAAGATTGCCTGTAAGTGGAATCCAACGTCACCTGTTGTGCGACCGTCAGTTTTACGATCACCGTCAACTAGTTCATATCTCCAGGTAGAAGTTTTAGTCTTTACAGCACCAAGCAAAACTCCTTGTGTTTCATCGCGATAATAGACCTGCACAGAACTTGCAGTAGCAACACAAGCGTTTGCAACACTGACATCACTAGAAGTTCGCACACGAACCGCTTC
>CANHFN010000090.1 GCA_947459935.1 Actinomycetota bacterium | reverse complement strand
TCCTACATCGCAGCCCAATTCATTAGTTGCAAAAGCTAAAACGGGCGTAGGAAGTGGTCGTGGTAGAACAAAAACTTTCATGCCTGCACCACTCATAATCTCGGCTGTTTCAAATGTGTAATCTTCTGATCCATATCGGGCATCGCGACTAATAACTACAGAAGTGAGGTTACGTTCGAGCATATAAGAGACTATTCCGGCCGCTGTGCGACCAACAACCGCGCGATTCATCCCAGATGGTCCAGGTCGAATAGGGCCACGTAAGCCCGCAGTTCCAAATTGCAAAAATCCGCTAAATGATGCCTTTAATTCTGCTTCATTATTTGTATCTAGCCATTCTTGCAACTGCGAAGATGTAATTGGATCCGGATCATCAGCAATCCAGGCTTGAACTTCTCTCACTAATGATTGATCCATGTGCCTAGAGTAACTTCGAGGCATCTCTTTGAGAAGTATGATTATTTATCGATAATGTCACAGAGATTGGTGCCACTAGAAACAGTGGTTCCAATAACTGCGGTCAGATTAGAGATTATTCCCGCCTTATGCGCAGTTAAAGGCTGTTCCATTTTCATCGCTTCCAGCACAAATATCAGGTCACCCACTTCAACTAATGCACCTTCTTCTACTGCAATCTTAACGACCGTTCCCTGCATTGGACTTGTAAGGCCAGAACCACTTGAGCCACCGGCCATAGTTTGTTTTGCGCGGTGTCGTTTCACGACAGGTTTTGGCGCGTGAACAAGAATTTCAAATCGTTTTCCATTAACTTCGGTAACAAGATATTCAGGTGCCATGTGTGTTTCAAGTGGTGGCTCGCTAAAATTGAATGCTGGAATTTGGTTATCAAATTCATTTTCAATATAGCTGGTGTATACCTTGAAATTCTTTGTGTATGCAGGGTCTTCTAGAATTGCACGGTGAAATGGAATCGCAGTTGCTAATCCGCCAACTTTGAATTCTGAAAGTGCGCGTCGAGCACGTTCAATAGCTTGCTCTCGAGTTGCTCCTGTAACAATTAACTTTGCAAGGAGTGAATCAAAGTTACCGCCAATTGTGTCACCGGCTTGAAAACCTGCATCAACTCGAACTCCAGGACCAGTTGGAATTTCCCACTCAGTCAGGCGACCAGGTGCTGGTAAGAATGAACGTCCAGGGTCTTCGCCATTGATTCGGAATTCAATAGAATGTCCGCGAACAACTGGATCATCAAATCCAAGGGCTTCACCATCAGCAATTCGGAACTGCTCACGCACAAGATCAAGTCCGGTCACTTCTTCACTCACAGGATGCTCAACTTGTAAACGCGTATTTACCTCAAGAAAAGAAATAGTTCCATCTACGCCGATCAAGAATTCGCATGTTCCAGCACCAACATAGCCCGCCTCTTTCATGATGGCTTTGCTTGCACGATAGAGCTCCTCATTTTGTGCTTGGGTTAAGAAAGGTGCAGGTGCTTCCTCAACAAGTTTTTGGTGACGACGTTGCAAAGAGCAGTCACGAGTACTGACAACGACGGCATGGCCGAATTTATCAACCAACACTTGGGTTTCAACATGTCGTGGCTTGTTTAGATAGCGCTCCACGAAGCATTCGCCGCGGCCAAAACCTGAAATTGCTTCACGAACGGCAGATGCGAATAACTCTGGAATTTCCTCCATTGTATGAGCGACCTTAAGCCCACGCCCACCACCACCATGCGCAGCTTTTATAGCAACTGGTAATCCATGTTCTTTAGCAAAAGCAGTGACTTCTTCATGACCGGCAACGGGATCTTTTGTTCCTGCAACTAACGGTGCACCTGCCTTTGCGGCGATTTTACGTGCAGAGACCTTGTCACCTAGAGCACGTATCGCTTCAGGTGGTGGCCCGATCCATGTAAGACCCGCATCTATGACTGCTTGAGCAAAGTTTGCATTCTCTGAAAGAAATCCATAACCAGGGTGTACCGCATCTGACCCAGACTCGTTTGCAATTACAAGTAACTTTTCAATATCTAAATAGGTTTGTGTAGCTGTTGTGCCCTGAAGTGAATAAGCAGTATCTGCCATTTGTGCATGTAAGGATGTGCGATCTTCATCTGAATAAACCGCAACACTTTCAAGTCCATGATCTTTGCAGGCACGAATAATACGTAGTGCAATTTCACCACGATTTGCTATGAGGACACGCTTCATTTCATCACCTTTGCTTGAGGCCATGAATATCCAAGTTGAGCAAATGCCTTGCGCACAAATGGCATTGAAATCCCAACGACATTTGTGTAATCACCTTCGATTGACGGAATAAATGGAGAACTAAAGCCATCAAGAGTGAATCCACCTGCAACATGGAGCGGTTCTTCTGTAGCAACATAATCCGCAATTTCCTCATCGCTCATGTGATCAAAGGTGACCTTTGTGGTTACGCGATCTGATATCTCAACATCTTTGACAGTGTCAATAATGCAGTGGCCGGTATGTAGCAATCCAAAGTTGCCTCGAACTCGCTTTGCGCGCTCTGTTGCGATGTCAGACGTTCCTGGCTTACCTAGTGAAACACCATCAAATTCAAAGGTTGAGTCGCACCCAATAATTATTGCTGGGAAATCAATCTGTTCACGAACCGTGTGTGCTTTTGTGATTGCCAGTGCAATAACCATATCTGCAGGGTGCATGGCATTGAAAAAATCAGTTTCTTCATCAACATTGCTGACAATTATCGTGGGTGACAAGCCAGCCGACTCTAGTAAACGTCGTCGACTAGTTGATTGAGATGCAAGAACTATTGTCGGCATTCTTATCCAAACCTTCTTGCGCCAAATGTAATCTGATGAGGCAGAGGCTGACGCAATTGTGGCAAGCCATAAACGCTGCGACGAATTACAGGTTTGAGCTCTTCACGCTTGTGTTGTGCCATCGCATCTTGAATTGCTGCTAACTCTTCCGGAGTTGGATTTCCGCTGGTAACTTCAAATTCCATTAGAGAGGGATGTTTCCGTGCTTGCGTGCTGGAAGTACGTCACGCTTAGTTTTCAATGTTCTAAATGCCTTAGTGATGTAGGCACGAGATTGACTTGGTTCAATAACGGTGTCAATCGTTCCTCGCTCTGCTGCCAGATATGGGTTAGCCAGTGATTCGTTGTAATCCTTCACTAATTCGGCCCGCTTTGCCTCAGGATCTTCTGCTCCGCTGAGTTCTTTACGATACAAAATATTTACTGCACCTTGTGCACCCATCACGGCGATTTCAGCACTTGGCCAAGCAAAGTTAATGTCACTTCCAAGGTACTTAGATCCCATAACAATGAATGCGCCACCGTAGGCTTTTCGGGTAATGAGGGTAACTAGTGGAACAGAAGCCTCCGCATATGCATAGAGCAACTTAGCTCCACGGCGAATGATTCCATCCCATTCTTGTTCTGTACCAGGCAAGAAACCTGGAACATCAACAAGGGTCAGAATGGGAATATTAAATGCATCGCAAAAACGTAAGAAGCGGGCAGCTTTCTCGCTTGAATTGATGTCGAGAGTTCCTGCTAATTGATTTGGCTGATTGGCAATAATTCCAATTGATTCACCTTCAATTCGGGCAAATCCGACCACAATGTTTGGCGCATAGAGTGCATGAACTTCAAGGAACTCACCTTCATCTACTAATGCTTGTATTAAAACCTTCATGTCATATGGCTGGTTTGGACTATCAGGTATCAATGTGTCGAGTGCAATGTCTGATGCTTTCTTTTCCAAAGTTTCAGTAGGTGGCAAGTGTGGAGTTGCATCCATGTTGTTCGAAGGAAGGTAGGAAAGAAGTGCTTTCACATAATCAATCGCATCATCTTCATTTTGCGCTAAGTAATGTGAGTTGCCTGTGCGCGTGTTATGTGTACGTGCCCCGCCAAGTTCTTCCATTCCAACTTCTTCACCAGTCACTGTCTTGATGACATCTGGGCCAGTGATAAACATGTGAGAAGTTTCATTAACCATGACAGTGAAATCTGTAAGCGCTGGCGAATAAGCAGAGCCACCAGCACATGGACCAAGAATGAGTGAGATCTGTGGAATGACACCCGATGAGCGAGTGTTCAAGCGGAAAATCTTGCCGTAACCATTCAATGATGCAACGCCTTCTTGAATACGTGCCCCACCTGAATCATTTATTCCGATGAGTGGAATTCCAGATTTAAGAGCGAATTCGGCGATCTTCACAATTTTCTCTGCATGAACTTCGCCTAGAGAACCGCCCATGACAGTGAAATCTTGTGAATACAAAGCTATTGGGCGACCATCAACGGTTGCTGTGCCGATAACAACACCATCACCATATGGGCGATTCTTTTCCATTCCAAACTGTGTTGAGCGATGACGTGCAAACTCATCAATTTCAGTAAATGAATCTGCATCGACTAACAAGGCTATTCTTTCGCGGGCTGATTTCTTGCCTTTAGAGTGTTGCTTTTCAACGGCGCGCTCGGAGCCGCCATGGATAGCTTCCTCAACACGATCACGAAGATCTTCAATTTTTCCGGCAGTTGTATGCAGATCACGGCTCATAGGCGTACGGTACTAGTCGTGGGCAAAGAATTGTTA
>CANHFN010000089.1 GCA_947459935.1 Actinomycetota bacterium | reverse complement strand
GATCTTCCATGTGGAGTTTACGATCCAGCGCAGGCAAAGATTGAAGCGCTATCTGTAAAGGCATGCATGGAAAAGTACGCAGCTAACACAGATGCAGATTTCCGCTCACGTTCAGTGGCGATCAAAGAAGAGCGTTCACACCAGGTTAAGGAGCACCTATGGGTGCTATGGACTGACTACTTCAAGGCTCCACACTTTGAGGCATACCCACAGTTGCACTCACTATTTAATGAGGCAACAAAGCTTGCAGGTGCTGCAGGCACAAAGGGAACTCAAGATGTTGCAGTTGCAGATTCATTGATCGCAAAGATCGATGAGATTGCAGAGATTTTCTGGGCAACTAAGAAGGCTTAGTTAGTATCTTTCACAAGATTAAGAGCAGCGGTGCGAGCGAGGAAAGATACTCGCTCCACTGTTGATCTTTTTATTAAGGCAGCCGCAATCTGGCGATCATGTTCATAGACTTCACATTCAAAGGTTATTTCTTTTCCTTCAATCTCAATCACGCGAGAAGTCCCTCGTAGTTCTGCGCCAATACTTGCAGGTGAGAGTGAAATAAACTCAACACTTACTGGAATTGTTGTTTCTTCCGGTTCTAAGTAAAGATCTAAAGACAAAATCGCTGCATGCTCCATCAAGTTAATCAGTAGAGATGGCGCGATGATTGGCAGATCACCTATTCCGATGGCAACCGATGTGTCGCCGGGGCGCACAACCATCTCTGTTAATCCAACGGCCCCTAGCATCTCTTCTGCGGCATTCATTCTTCATCCTTATGAAAGCGAATCTCTTCAGTGTGCTCAATTGTTACCTCGCGGTGTTCAATCTGTCCAAACTCATCTATTTCAATTGAGATCTCAGTCATGCTGTATTGGGTTACTACCTCGGTGAAGGCACCCGTCATTTGTCCATGTATTTGGCGATAAATCGCATCGTGTAACTCTTCTGGTGCTTTTTCATCACAGCTGCGGCGCAACACATCTTGCATTAACGAATGCACAGCTTGCTCATGGGCAAGTTCGGCTTCACATGCAGGGCAAGTAGCGATATGAACTTCAATTAAATTCATTTGTGGGGCTTCGATATTTCCCTCGATTAGCAACACAAATGAGTTCAATACTTCATTACATCCCAATGCAAAGTTGAATGTCATGGTTTCGCCCCCGATTTCTTATCGGTGCTATAGCCAAGTTCTTTTGCATACTCAGTCAACCGCTCACGCAGCTGTTTTCTTCCCCGATGCAGCCGTGACATTACCGTCCCTGCAGGAACTCCGACGATCTCTGCTATCTCTTTGTAGGAAAAGCCTTCAACATCAGCCAAGTAGACCGCTATGCGAAACTCCTCAGGAATATCTTGGAGCGCACGCTTAATATCGCTATCTGGCAAATTCTCTAACGCTTCGACTTCAGCAGATTTACCTTGATCACTTGTGTGTGAGGCGGCATTAGCCAACTGCCAATCCTCGATCTCGCCAGAACTTAATTGAGGGCGACGTTGATCCTTGCGATATGTATTGATAAAAGTTGTGGTCAAGACACGGTAGAGCCAGGCTCTCAAATTAGTTCCAGGTTCAAATTGATGAAAAGAGGCAAAAGCTTTGAGATATGTGTCTTGCACTAAGTCTTTTGCATCATGTGGATTCTTTGTATAACGAAGTGCAGCGCCATAGAGCTGATCTGTATATGTAAGGGCATCCCGCTCAAAGCGGACAGCACGTTCCGCTGAGCTCTCTTTAACTAGATCCGTTGACATCGCCTAAAACACTATCGCTAAAACAGGGTTTCTGGCTCTCCCAAAGGCGTCTCAACCGTCAACTCTTTTCCATTATTTGCCACGCTGTTCACCAAATCTGAGACTGGGCGAGCGATAACGATGGAATCTGGGTTCTGGACAACCATTAAGGATTTCAATTCATTGACATCACTATTGCGAGGGTTGAGCCACATGTCCCAGCGATCTGGTGGCATGAAAACTGGCATTCGACTATGAATTGTTTCTAGCTCACCTTGTGCTTCTTGGGTAATGATCGATGCGGTCTCAATTACTTCACCGTTGGGCGCTGTCCAACTGCTCCAGATTCCAGCTATTGGTAGCTGTTGGCCATTGCGGGCAGAAATATAGAACGGTTGCTTAGGGCGGTATTGGCCAAGCGCAGTTGCCCATTCGTAATAACCAGATGCTGGTATGAGGCAGCGCGTTGATCGAAATGCATTTCGAAATGTTGGCTTTTCATGAATTGACTCACTGCGTGCATTAATTGCTCTAGATTGCGAAGTACGGGCTTCCTGCATATCTGTTAACCAAGGACCAATTAATCCCCATGAAACCGTTGCCAGTGCTTTTTGACTATTAGCGTCTTTACCAGTGCGGTCATTGGCACGAATTATATAAATTGGATTTGTTGGCGCGATGTTCCAATTAAGCGGCAAAGAGCTTTGTGGCGATGTGCCAGTCACCTCGAACTGCTCCATGAGTTCGCGCATATCGGCTGTTTGCGCATAACGACCACACATAATTAAAGGGTATCGCAGGTATCGGCACGCGTTAGAATAAGGCGATGACAAACAACGCTCACTGGCCAGCGATTTATCGCGGCACAACACCAGTTGATATAAGCGTTGTCATTCCTGGATCCAAATCTGTGACAAACCGTGCCTTGATTCTGGCTGCCCAGGCAACAACCCCATCAACATTGCGCCGTCCGTTAGTTTCTCGGGACAGCGAGTTAATGGTTGCTGGTCTAAAAGCATTAGGTGTTGGAATTCAAGAGAGCAACGTGATTGTCGATGGCGTGGAAGAGTTGCAATGGATTCTCACTCCAGCAACTTTGCGGGGTGGTGTGCGAATAGATGTGGGCAATGCAGGCACTGTCATGCGCTTCTTACCTCCGCTTGCCGCTCTTGCAACTGGTGAAGTTACTTTTGATGGTGATCCTCGTTCGTATGAACGCCCGCTGGGTCCAGTAATTAAAGCTTTGGAAGAGCTCGGTGTATCAATTGAGCACGAAGATCGCTATAGCTTGCCTTTGACGCTAAATGGCACAGGCAAAGTTGGCGGCGGGGAAATAACAATTGATGCAAGTGAATCGAGTCAGTTTTTATCAGCACTACTTTTGGTAGCACCCAGCTTTACTCATGGCATAACTGTTAAGCATGAAGGTGGCTCATTGCCATCAATGCCTCATATTGAAATGACAGTAGAAATGTTGCGGCAATTTGGAGCAACGGTAGAAGTTGATTCTGTTGCGCAAACATGGAGTGTTAAGCCTGGGCCTCTGCATGGTTTAGATCTTGTTATAGAGCCAGACCTTTCTAATGCTTCGCCCTTTCTTTCTATAGCGATGGTGTGTGGTGGTCGTGTAGTTATTGCAGATTGGCCGATGAAAACAACACAGCCAGGAGATCAATTACGAACAATCCTTTCGGATATGGGCGCACAATTTTCTTTTGGCGATAACGGGCTCACAATTATTGGCACTGGAAAAATTCATGGCATCGATGTTGATCTTCATGATGTTGGTGAATTAACCCCATCAATAGCAGCTTTAGCCGCACTCGCTGATTCACCATCTCACTTGCGGGGAATTGGCCATCTGCGCAAACATGAAACAGATCGCCTCGCAGCGCTCACCCGTGAGATAAATGCACTTGGCGGCAATGTCGTCGAAGAAGAAACAGCTCTACACATCACTCCTGCACCACTTCATAGTGGGGTTTTTCATACATATGACGACCACCGATTAGCAACAGCTGGTGCGGTTTTGGGTCTTGTGGTTGAAGGAATTGAAGTAGAAAACATTGCTACTACAAGAAAGACGTTGCCAGATTTTCCAGGGCTCTGGAGCTCACTCTTACTATGAGTCCTCGCGAATACGATGAATCAGATGCGCGAGTTCGCCCATCACGGAGCACTCGCCCACGAAGCAAAGATCGCCCATCACATAGTGATGCAATTTCAGCATTAGTCACAACAGTTGATCGTGGTCGCCAAACCTGCATCACCGAGGATGGAACTATCGTCACGGCGATGCGTGCACGTGAACTTGGTCCGAAGTCAGTTGTAACCGGAGATAAAGTTTCTCTTGTTGGCGACGTTACCGGAACAGAAGGATCTTTGGCTCGTATTGTTGCAGTTCAAGATCGTCGGAATTCACTGAGTCGCACTGTAGATGATGCTGCGCAAATAGAACGAACTATTGTTGCCAATATTGATCAACTGGTAATCGTTGTTGCAGCAGCAAATCCTGAACCACGACGTGGCTTGATTGACCGCTTTTTAGTCTCAGCTTTTACTGAAGGAATTGTTCCAAAAATTGTTGTGACAAAAACCGACATAAGCCCAGTCCCAGCATTTCTTGCCGAGTATGTCGATCTAGATGTTGAAATAATTCACACAGCAATAAAAAGTGAGTCACGTGCTAAAGACTTAGCAAAGTTGCATCAGGTGCTTGAAGGGAAAATCTCTGTTTTAGTTGGTCATTCTGGTGTTGGTAAATCAACACTCATTAATGCACTTGTGCCGGAGGCCGATCGAGTGACAGGTGATGTTAATGAAGCGACTGGTCGCGGCCGTCATACATCTTC
>CANHFN010000088.1 GCA_947459935.1 Actinomycetota bacterium | reverse complement strand
GTAGGAATCGATTAACTTCAAAAAACTCTCATGAATGGGAGCATCTAGATCATCGATCCAAAATCTGTAATCAGTTGGAAGTCTTAAAAACTTAAACTCATATTTAGCCATAAAGTCCAACATACGTTTATCAGCAGGCAGGGCTGCCGGCATATGGCCACGCGAGTATGCCCATTGGGCGTTAAATCCATACCCTAGATTTTCATCTGCCTTAATCACTTACTCACTCCTTTCTAATAGTCCAGAAAGCCAGTTAGCTTGCACTAATTGATGAGCAACGCTTCCACCTTCATGGGTGTTGTATTCGTATATCTGCGTAGTTACTTGCCCTGCATAATGATTTCGCATTGCAAAGATAGTGTCTGGTGGGCAAACAGGATCATGCATCCCGATTGAGATCAGTGCCGGGCATGTAGCCATTGTTACTAAATTCAAGCAATCAAAATAGGAGAGCGTTGAAAAAACTTGCTCAACTTGGTCCCGATGAATTCTGCAATACAAAGTTATTTCATGATAGGGATAGGTATCAACCATCTCGGTTGCTTTTTTGTAGTTGCACAGAAATGGAACATCAGGCATGGCTGCAAAAACTTTTTTCGATAGCGATGCAGCTGCCAACGAAATTCCTCCACCTTGACTTCCGCCCGCAACGATTATTCGATCTGGATTTACTCCAGGCAATGTTTGGGCGGCGTTTACAAAGGCAACAGAATCTACAAAGACCCTGCGGTAGTAATAATCGTCTTTATTCAAAATTCCCTGTGTCATAAAACCAGGAGTTTGAGAAGCACGGGGATAGGCACCATCTGGGGTGTCACTTAAACGAAAGCCACCACCTTGTCCACGGGTGTCCATGACAAGAACGCGATAGCCAACATTGACCCAGAACAACCATTCGTGAGGCAGACCGCGACCACCGCCATATCCGTCATACATGATGATGCATGGTGTGTGTGAATCAGCGTTTCGTGAAGTTAAGAACCAACCCTTGATGGGATCGCCATTAAAGCCTGCAATTGTCACATCCATAACCTGCACGTGCTTCATAGGTGTTGGGTATTCCACCATTACAGGAGAAGTTGTTTTTGGTAAAAAAGCGTCCAAAGTGGAACTCCAGAAGCTTTCAAAGTCAGGCGCCTTTGTTAAAGGCACCTGTAGAATTTCAAGTACATCCCTACTTGCTCCAACTAGCATCTATCGCTCCGCTTTCTTGTGGTTTCCACTATTGAATTACTGAATAAAAGATTGTGCATCAAAGAGACGTCGATAAACCCCTTGCTGGGCAACCAATTGACTATGTGTTCCAGATTCCACAATGACACCCTCATCAAGCACTAAAATCTGGTCAGCCTCCTGAACAGTTGATAGACGATGTGCCACAACGAAGGTTGTTCTGTCTTTCATGAGCCTAGATAGCGCATCTTGAATGAGTTTTTCAGACTCAGAATCCAAGGCTGAGGTTGCCTCATCTAAAATCAATATTCGAGGGTTTCTAATAAGTGCTCGAGCAATTGCTAGTCGCTGCTTTTGCCCACCACTAAGCCTTGCGCCTCGTTCTCCAACAATTGTCTCGACCCCATCATCAAATGCCTGAACAAAATCCCAGGCGTTAGCATCGCGAAGAGCTAACTCAATCTCACTCGAACTCACATCACTTAATCCATAAGAAATATTCTCAGCAATAGTTCCATCAAAGAGAACTGATTCTTGAGGTACTACAGAAAGGAATTTTCTGACTGTACGAAGATCTAGCTCTTTGTAATCTGCACCATCGACATGAATAGATCCTTGAGTAGGACGAAGAAAGCCAATAACAAGGTTAATCAGAGTGGACTTTCCAGAGCCTGATGGACCTACCAATGCAATCATTTTTCCTGGTGTGGCCGAGAAAGAGATATCTGTTAAAGAAGGCTTGTGATTTGTCGGATAGGTAAAACTCACTTTTGAGAAATCAATAACACCATCAACGGCCTCGACACTCTTTTTCCCTTGATTTATCTCTAGATCTGGAGATTCAAGGACCTCGCCCAGGGAAGTAATAGATGCAAAACCTTTTGCAATCGCAGGGGCCAAACTTGCAAGCAAAATGATTGATCCGATAAGCATTCCAAAGTTTGAGGTAAGCAAAACAACATCGCCGGCTGATATTCCAAATTTATTGTTGAGTGCAAAGTAAGCAGAAAGAATTAGGCAGAAAACGTTTGCCAGTTGGAAGGTAACCCAGGCTGCGGCATTAAATCGCCCATTAATTCGATCAAGTTTTAAGCCTGCCTCTTGCACTGAGGCAAAAGAGTCCTTCATTCGGCCAACTGCCCTGCGCTCTAGGCCGTGCGCGCGAGTAACTGTTAGCAAGGTAGTCATTTCATTAACACGCGATGACATCTTTTCTATCTGACTTCGAAAGTCCTCGTTGTATTCATTAAGAGATCTGCGAAGGCGAATGATTGTTATTGACGCAATAGGTGCCACCAAGATGAAAAAAATTAGAAAGTTAGGAACTCTAATTGCAGTTACGACTATCGCACCGATCAGACCATTTAAGGCGGCCAATCCACCATCAGACATGTGGCGCAGCATTTGTTCAATGTTTTCAACATCTCGAACTACTTTAGTTTGCAAGGCCCCGGCATTGGTTTTTTGGTAATAACCAATACTTAGTTGTTGCATTCGCACAACAAGGGCTGAGCGCAACCTGTTTTCAGTATCTCTAATTGCTATGGCTAAGAATCGAACATAGAGAAGATTTGTTGGAAAATTCTGCGCAACAACAAAAACTAGTGCGGCAGAATTGATTGCAAGATCGGTGAGTGACTTCTTTTGAACAACAATATCGATCATATTTGCTGTGATTACCGGTATCAACCAAGCAGGGGAGTGCTTTATGGAGAAAAAGACAACCGCCAAAGCTACATTTTTGCGTTGCCCGCTGAGCAAATATCGCAGGGTTCTAATTGGACTTTCGCCCTTGAATTGATGAACGAGTTCGCTATCTTTGACCTGCATAGTCAAACCGTACTCATAGAATTAAGGCAGGGTAGGTCAAATAGATAACGATTTTCTGTCCTGTAACAGAGCTTTAGGACAGGAAATCAACTAGCGAACGGAACGAAGGACTGCAGTCACCTTGCCGAGGATCTCGCAGTTATTGCCATCGATAGGTGCAAAATCATCATTGGCAGGAAGTAGCCAGATGTGGCCGTTCTTGCGGGAGAAGGTCTTTACAGTTGCTTCACCATCAATCATTGCAGCAACGATTTCTCCGTTGTTGCAATCTTTTTGAGAACGAATAACAACGTAGTCGCCATCGCAGATAGCTGCATTTATCATTGATTCGCCAACTACTTTAAGCATGAATAGTTCGCCGCTACCAACTAGTGATTCTGGAAGTGGGAAGGTCTCTTCAACTGCTTGCTCTGCTGTGATGGGACCACCGGCTGCAATGCGACCGACAAGTGGGATGTAGCGGGTGGCATCTACTGGAGTTGAATTCTCTGCTGTCTTTTCATCTGGCATCAAAACTTCAAGAGCTCGGCCACGGGTTGGGTCACGACGAATAAAGCCTTTTTTCTCAAGTGCTTCTAATTGGTACTTAACTGAGGCAGGTGAGGTCAGTCCAGCGACAACGCCGATCTCGCGCATTGATGGGGGATAGCCGTTGTTTTCAAGGGCATCTTTGATCGCGCCCAGGATCTTGAGCTGACGAGAGGTCAGGCCGTGTGGGCCTTCTGGGCTGTCTGGAAGTTCAGTTACTTTTGCCATGGCTTAAGGGTGACACACCTTTGCCAATTATTCAAACACCTGTTCGAATTTTTCTTGCTTTTTGTCAGTGGGAGGGTGTTTAATTGTCTTATTCGAACAGTTGTTCGAATACCTTCCCCAAGGTAAGACAGCAGGAGAACACAATGAGCGCAGTAACATTTACAACAGGGTTTGATACAACAACCTCTAAAAGCATTGTAAATCAAGGCTTTCTGTTGAATGGAAAGCAGGCCAATCCGTCCGGTGGCATTACTCGCCGTGGTCGTCTTGCTCGCACCTTCGTTGTTCTTTCGCTCACCGTTGTGATGGCAGCTGGCTTTGCTTCTCAGTCCGGGGCCGGACAGGTTGAGGCAAGCACAGCGCCTTCATACGAGATCGTGGTTGTGGCCCCAGGTGAAACTCTCTGGTCTGTGGCTGCTGCTTATGGGTCAGGGGATGTCCAGGGCTTAGTCAATGAAATTCGCGAGGCAAATAACCTCACAGGCTTTGATCTACAGGCTGGACAGAGGTTGCGCGTACCTTTGAAGTAGCCCGACACGCCGTTCAGGAAGTTTTAACCTACTCGACAGGCAAAGCCTCAAGAAATGCTTTATAGTTAACACAAGATGTAGGGGTCAAAGCAAGATTTGCTTCCATTAGTAGTGGTTTTAGGGTAAGTTACCGATTCAGCTCTAAAAAACCCATTACACCCGAAGTTAGAAATATCGAGCATTGATTGGAGGACACGCCGAGATGAATTGCCCATTTTGCAGAAACGAAGATTCACGCGTTGTGGAATCTCGTCCAGTTGAAGATGGCACAGCAATCCGCCGTCGTCGTGAGTGCCCTCAG
>CANHFN010000087.1 GCA_947459935.1 Actinomycetota bacterium | reverse complement strand
TGCTCATTTCTTTTGATTTAGATCGCCATGGCGTTTTACATCAACGGGCAACAGTTAAAAACATTGGAGATAGCGATTATTGCCTTAATGAGTTCATTCATTGGCTGCCGCTTCCAAAAGAAGCCACACAAACTTTAGACTTTGCTGGGCGCTGGTCTAATGAACGTAATCCTCAACGAAAAGAAATTGTTACAGGCACGTGGGTTCGCGAATCTCGTGAAGGTCGCAGTGGACACAATTTTTCAATCGCAGATATTGCATTAACCGCACATACTTCTTTTCAATCTGGAAATGCATGGGCAACAAGTATTGCCTGGAGTGGTAATTCACATTACTTAGTTGAAAAACTCTTTGATGGTTCACAATCTATTGGTGCTGGAGAGTTGTTGCTTCCAGGTGAATTGATTTTGGGTCCAGGTGAAGTGTATGAAGCACCTGCACTTCTTTCTGTTTATTCTGCGCAAGGCCTAGATGGTGTTAGCGCTGCTTATCACTCCTACCTCAGAGCTCGTGATGTTCATCCAAAGCGTCCACGCCCTCTGACCTTAAACATGTGGGAGGCGTTGTATTTTGATCACAACGATGAAAAAATTAGAGCGTTAATCGATGTGGCAGCTGAAGTAGGTATCGAGCGCGTAGTTCTAGATGATGGCTGGTTCCATTCACGGCGTGATGATCGCGCAGGACTTGGTGACTGGGTTATTGATCCTGCAGTGTGGCCAAATGGCTTGTCGCCAATCATCAAATACATCAATGACAAGGGAATTGAGTTTGGCCTGTGGTTTGAGGGCGAGATGGTTAACCCGGATTCGGATTTATACCGTGCACATCCAGAGTGGATTTTGCATGAAGGAGATCGCACACCACCTCTTTGGAGACATCAATTAGTTTTAGATCTTGGCCATGAAGGTGCTTTTAATCATGTCCTTGAGCAAACTTCTGCAGTACTAGGTGCTCATAATATCGCCTACATCAAGTGGGATCACAATCGCGTTCTTGTTGATGCTGGTCACCTGGGCACAGCAGGTGTTCATCGCCAAACACAGGCGATTTATCGTTTGTTTGCAGAGCTTAAGAAGCGCCATCCTGGACTTGAAATTGAATCGTGTGCTTCAGGTGGTGCGCGCATTGATTTAGGTGTTGTTGATCTCGTGGATCGTTTCTGGACAAGTGATAATAACGATGCGCTAGAGCGTCAAACAATTCAACGGTGGACTGCTCAGGTGATTGCACCTGAACTGCTAGGCACACACATTGGTCCTACTCATGGTCACCAAACAGGTCGAACATTAGAACTCTCAATGCGTGCAACAACAGCTCTTTTTGGTCACGCAGGTATTGAATGGAACATCACTGAAGCTACCCTCGAAGAGCGCAAGCACCTTGCAACCTGGGCGAAGTACTACAAGGACAACCGCGGTCTATTGCACTCTGGAAACATGGTTCGAGTTGATTATCCAGAGTCACATGCATACTTACATGGCGTTCAAGCACATGACGCCTCACGTGCGATTTTTGCCTATGTTCAATTAACTCCAACGGTTGCAATTCATCCTTCACCATTGAAGTTTCCTGGACTTGATCAGGAAGCAAACTATGTGATTAAAGCGGTGTTTCCTGCCGGAAAGCCACGATTTATGTTGATCACTCCACCTGAATGGATGAGTGGAATTACTCTTTCAGGTTCTGCACTTTCTGCAATAGGCGTGACTGCGCCAATTCTGGCACCAGCAAACGCCTTCTTAATTGAAATAACTAAGGTTTAATCAACCCAATTCAAGGTTCGTTCAACAGCTTTCTTCCACCCTGCATAGCCAGCTGCGCGTTGCTCAGGCGTACTTGTGGAGTTCCAGCGACGAGATTGCTGCCATTGTTTGCGAACTTCATCTGTAGATGACCAATAGCCAACTGCTAAACCAGCAGCATATGCAGCACCTAAAGCCGTGGTTTCTCCAATAAGTGGACGGGTAATGTCGATTCCCATGACATCAGCCTGCAGTTGCATGCAAAATGAGTTTGCAGTTATCCCGCCATCAACTCTCATCTCCTGCATAGGCACTCCACTATCGGCAACCATTGCATCCATCACATCTCGTGTTTGATAACAGATTGCTTCTAGTGCTGCTCGTGCAAGGTGAGCCTTTGTTGCCGCCCTCGTAAGTCCAACAATT
This sequence comes from Actinomycetota bacterium, assembly GCA_947459935.1. Taxonomy (GTDB): domain Bacteria; phylum Actinomycetota; class Actinomycetes; order Nanopelagicales; family Nanopelagicaceae; genus Planktophila. The sequence goes on along the minus strand of CANHFN010000087.1, from coordinate 2,439 downwards.
ACGCCTCGTGCATCACTGCGCCAATACGGTGCAAACAAACCGGAAAATGCTGGCACGAAGTAAACACCTGCAGTGTCTGAAACCGAAGTGGCCAATCCTTCAGTCTCTGCAGCGTTAGTAATAATGCCTAACTGATCGCGAAGCCATTGAATTGCAGAACCTGTGACTGCAACTGAACCTTCAAGTGCGTAGTGAGCTGGGGCATCTCCTAATTTGAAGCAAACCGTTGTCAGTAGGCCATTTTTGGATCGGACAATTTCAGTGCCAGTATTAAGGAGCGCAAAGTTGCCAGTGCCGTACGTTGTTTTTGATTCGCCACGAGCAAAGCACACCTGTCCCACCATTGCTGCTTGTTGATCACCCAGAATTCCAGCAATTGGAATGGCGGTTCCAAACGGACCGTGAGGATCAGTCAGTGCATAGGTTTCCGAAGAAGACTTAATCACGGGGAGCGAAGATCGTGAGATACCAAAAATTGAGAGTAGTTCCTCATCCCAATCCAGAGTTTCAAGGTTCATTAATAATGTGCGACTGGCATTTGTAACATCAGTTGCGTGCACGCCTGTCCGCACGCCGCCAGATAAATTCCATAAGAGCCAGGAATCGATAGTTCCAAATCGTGCATGTGGGCTTTGTGCAGCTGGAACATTTGCTAGAAACCAGTTCATCTTGCTGCCCGCAAAGTAAGGAGCGATAGTCAAACCGGTCTTATGCCGAATTGTGCTTTGCTGTTCATCTGACAAAGTTGCCAAGAAATCTGTAGTTCGTGTGTCTTGCCAGACAATGGCATTAGATAAAGGTTGGCCTGTTTGAACATCCCACACAACCGTTGTTTCACGTTGGTTGGTTAGTCCTATTGCAGCCAAATCTGAGCCCAAAATATTGGCTTGCTTTAGTGCGCCGGTAATAACCTCTTGAGCTCTTTCCCAAATTTCAGCCGCATCATGTTCAACCCAGCCTGCTTGCGGAAGTATTTGGCGATGCTCTAGTTGATGCTGTCCAACTACTTGGCCTGCGTGGTCAAAGATCATGAAACGAGTACTACTAGTGCCCTGATCCAAACTGCCGATATATGCCACGATGCACAAACCCTTCGCCGTAAGTTAGGCTTAGCGTACTCACTGGTTACGGAGAAGCAACGTATATGTTCTTGTCACAACTTGGCCCCGACCAGCGTGAGACTGCCATTTCCCAACTTGGTACCGAGCAGTTCGACATCCTTGTTATTGGCGGGGGAGTTAACGGGGTTGGTGCCGCTTTAGATGCAGCAGCTCGAGGATTGAAAGTAGCCCTTATAGAGGCACAAGATATTGCAGCTGGCACATCTAGTAGATCCAGCAAATTAATTCATGGTGGCCTGAGATATCTTGAACAATACGACTTTAAGTTAGTTCGGGAAGCATTACACGAACGTGAGTTAATGGTTTCAACTTTATGTCCTCATCTTGTTAAGCCAGTGGGATTTCTATTTCCTTTAACTGAAAAACTCAAAGAGCGCACATATGTTGGAGCAGGACTTGCTCTATATGACGCACTTCGTGGATTCCAACGCGCCCTTCCATGGCACAAGCATTTGAGTCAAAAGCAGATCAATGAAATTGCACCATCGCTACGCCATGATCTTGTTACTGGTGCTATTAAGTATTTTGATGCGCAAGTAGATGATGCTCGCCACACCATGTCAGTTGCCAGAACTGCTGCGCGTCATGGTGCAATTATCGCAACACGAGTTACTGCAGAGTCACTCATTCGTGAAAGAAAAAGAGTTGTCGGAGTCAACGCTCTAGATTTAGAAACCGGTAAAAAAATCAAAATCAAAGCAGGAGCCACAGTGATGTGTGCCGGTGTGTGGAGCGATCAGTTGCATGAGAAATTTGAGCTCAATCCTGGATACAACGTCACCATGAGTAAAGGTGTACATATAGTCGTGCCGGGCACTGCCATAAAGTCTGATGCCGGAATCATTGTTAAAACACCAGTGTCTGTTTTGTTCCTGATCCCATGGGCAGATAAGTGGATAGTCGGCACAACAGATACGCCATATGAGGGCGACCGCGCAGAACCATTTGCGACTAAAGAAGATGTTCAATACATATTAGATCAGGCCAATCGAGTCCTTCAGCCTCAGTTGAAGGCTGAAGAAATTATTGGCGTTTATGCAGGTCTGCGCCCATTAGTTGCAAACAAGAAAAGTGCCACTACAACCAAACTTTCACGCGAACACACAGTTGATAGACCGGTTGCTGGATTTGTTTCAATCGCAGGTGGTAAATACACGACATATCGCGTGATGGCCAAAGATGTCATCGATCGCGCAGTCATTGAACTTCGTAGATTGACCAAGGAATCTGTCACAGAAAAACTGCCACTAGTTGGCGCAGATGGCTACTTTGCATTAGAACAACAGAAGGATCGGATTGCACAAGAATCTGGGTTAGA
>CANHFN010000086.1 GCA_947459935.1 Actinomycetota bacterium | reverse complement strand
GAAAGCACAGCAGGTGCTTTGCGAGGATCAGATCCACTATATGTGGCATAACGATCCATAATGAAACGAAGACGTTGATCTTTCAGGATTTCATCGGCGTGCTGCCTAAGTGTTTTCCAGGGTGCAATGATTTTCATATCACGCAGAAAAGTAATGCGCCTCATTAATGAAATTGGTGACTTTAGTTCAGATTCAACAAAGGGAACTCGGCTCACATCCCACATCCGCTCAGCACGCTTCATGATGCGATCCCACTGCGCAGCACCATCTGCTCCGAAGCTGGAAGTGATGGCATCTAGTGTTTCTTTGCGTGAAAGATTGGCAAACTTAATGTTGCTGCCATCTGCAAAGCGATAGTCAAAGGATGGGTTGACAGATTCAATCGGGCAAACAAGTCCCATTGGTTTTCCCGTGCGCTGGAAAAAGTCTTTGTATACAGCAGGCAGCGTCAATAGAGAGGGCCCAGTATCAAAAGCAACTTTCCCAATCCATTCGGTGCGACACTTTCCACCAACTTGATCAGATGCTTCATACACAATGACTTCATGTCCGCCGCGTGTAAGGCGAGCAGCAGCGGTCATGCCGCCCATACCTGCACCAATCACAACGATTTTCATACGGTGCGACCCTTCCATTGAATACTTCCGCGCATTAAGTATGAGTAGATAGTCAGGTAAACTAGTGCAACTATCGATATTGGGTGCAACACAGCATCTATTACTCTGCCACGACTCTTTAGTGCGCTCAGCACGCGCGTGCCAATAATGGCAGCAAATCCCAACCAGCCATAAGGGTTTCCAGAAAGACCCAGCATGATTGGGGCCACACAAGTTGCCAATAAAAATGCCATTACAAAGATTGCACCGAAGATCGAACCAAATGCCTTGCTCAGTGATTTTCCATACCCAGCTTCTATCTCATTCCAGGATGAATACATTCGAGTTTGGGCAATATCTGAACCATTAATAACTGTGCCAGTGGAACCGTTTTTGATTAACTCCCGCGCTAAGAAAACATCATCGATGACAGCATGTTTTACCCTTTGGTATCCACCTATCGACTCCATCGCCGAGCGACGCACTACAAAGAATTGCCCATTGGCCACAGCCATTGATTTCTGCCCAGAACTCTCGGCATAGCGAAGCGGAACAGTTGTAAGCCAGGACCATTGAAGAAGTGGTTGAATCAAACGCTCACCAAAAGTTTCTGCAATTTGGCGAGGGTAGGGCGAGAGAAAATCTAATCTGGCATCGTGTAAAGCTGTGACCGCTTTATTTATCGCATCATTACTTAAGCGCACATCGGCATCAATTGAGACCAAAACTTCCTCTTTTGAAACTTCAAACAATTGCTGGAGAGCCCAAGTTTTCCCAATCCATTTGTCATTAAGTGCAGCACCTTTAATGACAGTGAAGCGTGAATCACCCTTGGTAAATCTTTGCAACAGTTCAAATGTTTGATCTTCTGAGCTGTCATCTAATAAATAGAAGTGGAATGGTCCCTCTTGGGCGGCCAAAGTAGCGACTAAACCCTCAACGTTTTCTGCTTCATTACGCAAGGGAACCATCACGCCAACCTCTTCTGTTAAATCTGAGGTGCGACTGGGTGTGCGGATTTGCACAAAGTTAACAGCTGCAATGGTGAGCAGAATGAGGGGAAGTAAGAAAAAAAGAATCATGTAAGGGTTACGGTCTTCCGACCCAACGATTAAAGAAGTAAGGCGCAAGCAATACCCCCAAAATCAAACCTGAAAACCCTGCAATGCCTGGGCGGCCAAAGAAGAAGAGATTCCCCACAACACCTGAAAACCAGGTCCAGAATAAAAGGATGTCTGCAGCAATTAAAGAGCCACCAACTTTGCGTCGTTCACGAGGAGTCAAAAAGTGCAGCAGTGTCATTAGGAACATTCCAGAGAGCAACCAACCAAAGGCATTGGATAGTGGAATCTCAGGTTGGAAGGGGACATGCGATCCCTTAACCACCCAGGTCCAACGATCCGCAGAAACCATTAGTGGATCTAAGAATAAATCCCACGCCATCATCAACAGTGCCCCGTATAAAAAGACCCATGATTTACCAATGCGTCTGGCAGCAACTAAACATGGATGGGCAATCATGACCCAAGCGAAAGGAACTACTAGTGGCACAGAAAAAATCTTTGGCCCCAATGTGTTGGAGTAGGAGTACTCACCAAAAGGCCAACTTGTAGAAACCCCCAGTTGTTCAATGAAGTAACCAAAGGTCAGAGTAATTCCCAACATGGTCCAGCCATAGCGCGCACCGAAGGCGGCGATGCCATGGAGAAACATCGCAAGTGCTGCGGTGTAAACAGATGCAATTGTTATGACTCCAAGTAAGCCACCATCTACCAATGGATAGAGAATCTGCATCAACACCGTTGCACCGAGTGCGACACCCATAGCTTTGACCAGCAGAGGGGATGCAGCACCACGCGTTCTGCGTCTCGGGGTGTAATGGCGGATGGACATAGGTCTAAGTCTGCCCTATTCCTGTTTTATCTAGTAGTTACTGAATTGAACCGCGCATATCCTTGACAGCAAAGCGCGCAAATAGCTCTTCTGAGTACCAGTTATAGGTCGCAGTATCGGCAATAGCCTTTTGATGGGCCGCACCCTTATATGCAAACTCGCGAATTGCAGCAGATGACTCCCACAGTGAAAAAGTGCCCTGCAAACCAATGGGCGCTTCGCCTATTCCGATCGCAGCCACTAAACCTGGCGCTGACTTAAGCGACATTGTTACGGGAGGTACTGATCGCCAAAATCTAAAGTTTTTATGCCACTTAATACGTGCTCGCGTAATTGCAACAACAGGCCCATCCCAATTCGTGGCCGAAGCAACAAAAGGCTCCTTGCCTGCCCACTTGCCGTGAGATGAAATGGGTTCAAGAATGGCTCGAAACTCTTCAACACTTCTTGTGCGCCAGCGCTTCACAACCAATGATTGATCAAATGCTTCTAGATCCTGAACTTGTGCAATCAAACCCCAACGCAAGGAATTAGCATCGGCAGGCGTGAAGGTCTCACCTTTTCCAGTTCCTAAGGATTTGTAGAAGGCAACATTTTTTGAGCGGCTTAGTGTGAATCTATCAATTGCCATTGCAAGTAGTGCAAAGGGAATAGTAGAGGGTTTAATGCGCCAAAAGTAAGCAACGATCATTAATTTGCACTCTCAATCAAATCCCACTTATTTCCATATCTATCTTTAAATACAACTACCTGGCCATAGATCTCTTGGCGCGGTTGCTCTACAAATTCAATTCCTCGCGCTTTGTAGTTTTCATAAGTTTCATCAAAGTTAGTTGTATACATGAAGAATCCAACACGTCCACCTGTTGAGTTGCCGATAGCTAATCTTTGTTCATCGTTTGCAGCCTTAGCTAGGAGAATTCTGGCTCCCTCTTTGCTTGGCGCAACTACGACCCATCTTTTCTCTGGCGTCATCACTTTGTCTTCAATTAAGGCAAAGCCGAGATCGTTTACATAGTGTGAGATCGCGGCATCGTAATCATCAACAACAATTGCGACCATTCCTAAGGTGTTCATGGCTAATCCCCAACAATCATCGGACGAGCACCGGTGCATTCAAGTAATTCCGCAAATGATGTTGGATAGACCGCATGAGGATGCCCCGCAGCAGCCCAAACCACTTCATAATCATGGAGCGCTTGGTCAATCAGAATTGTTGCAGGGGAGACCCAGCCAATTGGTGCAACCCCACCAATTGAAAATCCAGAGTTCTCTTTCACATAATCTGCATCAACCCGGCCAAGCTTTTCAATACCTAAGTTCTTGGCAACTAAGTCTGTATCAACGCGATGGCGTCCGCTAGTAATAATTAACAGGGGTGATTCATCTGGAAGTTTGAAGATCAGTGATGAGGCGATCTGCCCGACTTCAATACCAAGGGCAGTTGCAGCCTCTTGTGCGGTGCGGGCACTATCTGAAAGCACATGGACTTCACCTTCAAGCCCATGCTCATGCAAAGCGGCAAGCACTCGCTTGACAGCTGCTTTTTCTTTTACGCCCTCCATCTTCCTAGATTATCCAACTATTAAAGTAGTCTCATCTCCATATGACAACTGATTTGTACGCGATGGGCATGAGAGCCCGAAATGCTATCTATGCATGCTTTTTCTTCTTAGGCTTTTTGGGTCTTGCTTGGATTCCCCGCATTCCTGAGATCAAGACTGCGCTCAATTTAAGTGATGGTCAGTTCGGTCTTGTGCTTCTTGCAAGCACTGTGGGATCTATTCCGGGCGCACAACTTGCAGGACGCATGGTTCACATGTATTCATCAAAGTTAATTGTTCGAATATCAGGTGTCTTGTTGCCTGTGGGTGTCTTTGTGATCGGCTTAGCTGACAATGTTCAGATTTTACTTCTTGGTCTATTAATCACTGGCTTCAATGTCGCATTTATGGATATTGCAATCAACGGCCAAGCCGTGGAAATTGAGAAACACACCAAGGGCCGCTGGATGTCTAGTTTTCATGGATTCTGGAGTATTGGAGCATTCGCAGCAACACTAGTCGGGGGATTGGTTGCAAACTTTGTTTCACCGCGCGATAACTTAATTGCTATTGCCATCTTTGGGTT
>CANHFN010000085.1 GCA_947459935.1 Actinomycetota bacterium | reverse complement strand
TTCTTTTTTTGCCCAATCAGGAAAGTTGTTGTACTTAACAATAAATTTAGATTTAACCTCAAGATTTTTTTGCGTTGGTCGAGGGTTTGAATTAGTTACAGGATCAGAACCTGCATATACATGACCCCAAGTTGTTGCAGGGATTTGTTTGAATGCAAGAGCTGGGGCAGAAGGAGCACTCAAAATTGAGGTAACAAGAGCAACGGCTAAGGCGATTACCCTTAATCTCTTCATGCGCACCATGAGCCGAACGCTATCAGGGCATTGAGTGTGGTTTAAGGTCAGGGGTGAGAATTATCATTTCTCTAAGTCAATTGTCAGGTCAGGAGGGGTGGTTCTATGACACTCATAACAATCTATGGGCGAACTGGTTGCCATCTCTGTGAGACAGTATTATCGCTATTGCAGGCTATGCAGGAAGAACTCGACTTTGAAATCCAAGAGATTTTGATTGATGGAAGTGAAGAGTTAGAAAAGCTCTACGGTGAGAAAATTCCAGTTACACAGATAGATGGTGTTCACCATGATTTTTGGCGGATAGATCCGGAACGATTCAGAACTTCCCTTGAAAAACATCGTCAGCATCAATAATTTTGTATGAATAACCCTGTTCAGCTAAGAAGCGCTGACGATTCTGAGCAAAATCCTGATCAATAGTGTCGCGAGAGATGACTGAATAAAATTTTGCACCACGTCCATCTGACTTTGGTCGCAAAATTCGTCCTAAACGCTGTGCCTCTTCTTGACGACTTCCAAAAGCACCAGAAACCTGAATTGCAATTGTCGCATCCGGTAAGTCAATTGAAAAGTTTGCTACCTTTGAAACAACTAAACACTTAATCTCGCCAGTTCTAAACTTGTTGAAAAGAATTTCACGTTCTTTCACAGGAGTTTCACCCTTGATCAATGGAGCACCCAAGACTTCTGACAACTCATCAAGTTGATCGATGTACTGTCCGATTACAAGTACTTGATCCTCGGCATGCTTTTCTACCAAAGCTTCAACTACATCTCGCTTTGTTCTAGTAGTTGCACAGTTACGATATCGATTTTCTGGTTCTGCTGTTGCATAGGCCAAGCGCTCTGTTTCAGTGAGATTAACGCGGACCTCAATACATTCAGCAGGCGCGATATACCCTTGAGCTTCAATCTCTTTCCAAGGCACATCAAAACGCTTTGGACCTATGAGTGAGAAAACTTCACCTTCCATACCGTCTTCGCGCACCAATGTTGCTGTTAAACCTAAGCGGCGGCGTGATTGAATATCGGCGGTAAATCGAAAGATCGGCGCAGGTAGTAGATGCACCTCGTCATAAATAATCAAGCCCCAGTCGTATGAATCAAAGAGATCCAAGTGGGCATAAACGCCATTCTTCTTCTTGGTCATGACTTGATATGTTGCAATAGTTACGGGGCGAATCTCTTTTTTTGCCCCTGAGTACTCTCCAATTTCATCCTCATTAAGAGTTGTGCGCTTGAGTAACTCTTCGCGCCACTGACGAGCTGCGATGGTATTTGTTACCAAAATTAGTGTTGTTGCTTTCGCATGCGCCATGGCCGCAGCTCCAACAATTGTCTTACCTGCACCACAAGGAAGAACTACGACTCCTGAACCACCATGCCAAAAACCTTCAGCTGCTAGCTCTTGATAGGGACGAATCTTCCAATCCTTTTGAACTAAAGAAATTTCATGAGCTTGTCCATCGACGTAACCTGCAAAATCTTCTGCTGGCCAACCAAGGCGCAATAGTGATTGCTTTATTTGTCCACGCTGACTTGGCAAAACGGTAATTGTTTCAGCATCTATTCGAGCACCAAGTAATGGAGCAATTTTCTTTGCTCTAATCACTTCTTCCAGAACAGCTGTGTCTGTCGTGATAAGAATTAGTCCGTGGACAGGGTCCATCTCAAGACGCAAACGCCCATAGCGTGACATGGTTTCTGCAACATCAATAAGAATTGAATGGGGGACTGCGTAACGAGAGTATTTGATCAATGTGTCAATCACTTGTTCTGCATCATGTCCTGCAGCACGGGCATTCCATAAACCAAGTGGAGTTAAGCGATAAGTGTGAATGTGTTCTGGTGAACGCTCCAGTTCAGCAAAGGGTGCAATAGCTCTTCGACATTCAACTGACATTGGATGGTCGATGTCGAGCAGAAGCGTTTTATCGCTCTGAACAATCAGTGGACCATCAGTCATTCAGTAAATCCTTTATTAGGGCATGTAATAACTTGCTGCGATCTTCAAGGGTACTGATGTCTACCCATTCGTGCGCGGCGTGAGCGCCATTTCCAACAGCGCCGAGCCCGTCTAGAACTTGAGCACCTGCAGCAGCGGCAAAGTTGCCATCACTTGCTCCACCTACTGAGGCATGCCCAAGTGGCGGTAGTCCAATCTCTTTAGCAACTCTCTCTGCGCGCTCATAAAGCGCCATAGTTGAAGTAGTTTCTAGAGGGGGACGATTAAATCCACCAGTAATTTCATAACGAGTTGCAGGATTAACGGGCACAAGACCCTTGATTGCACTATCAACTCGCTTCAGATCATCCATTGAGTAGGAACGGATATCAATATCTAGAACAGCTAAATCTGGGACGGTGTTAGTTGTATTTCCCGCATGTAACGTTGTTGGCACAACAGTTGTCCCATGCTCTTTATTCTCTAATGCTGTTATTGCCAAAACAGCATGCGCAATTTCAACTGTTGCATTGATACCTTTTTCAGGTTCAAGTCCAGCATGCGATGCCTTGCCATGAATTTTGACCTGATACATAGCAGTACCTTTACGACCAGTTTTAACTTTGCCATCAAGTGATGCCTCTAAAACCAGAACTGCTTTTGCTTTTGAAGAGATTTCCTTAATAAATTCTTTACTTGTTGCACTACCGGTTTCTTCATCAGTAGTTGCAATTAATGCCGCACTGCCAGTAATTCCTTTCATGGCATACAACGCTTGAACAAACCCAGCTTTCATATCAAAAATTCCTGGGCCTCGAGCTGCCGTTCCTTCAACACTCCACAAAGGATCGAAAGAACCCTTAGGCCACACGGTGTCCAAGTGGGCAAGAAGAATCACGTCGGGATTAGGCGCACCCCACCAAAAAACGGGACGTCCATTGACTTCGCGAATTTCTGCTGGTGTTCCCAAAACTCGAGTTGCTATGTCACTTGCTAAATGAACTACATCGCGGCAGGCATCTAGATCTTCAGTTGGTGATTCCAACTTAACTAAAGCTTCTAGGGCAGCCAACATGGGGTAAGTCTATAGCGGTGCCACGCCTGTGATGCGTGGGATTCTGAAGGATTGGACCTCACCCGTTGCATGATCGCGCGCGATTAGAGCCCCCGCGCTAATGCGAATTGGGTCAATTATTCGATGGGTTACACCGCCATTGTTATCGGCATATCCAATCGAAAGGGTTTTCTCATCAATGATGAATTGATTGAGAATTTCCATCGTTTCATTTGCTGTTGTGCGAGGAAGTTGGCCTAGCGCTTCACTTGCTACCTGGCGTAATCGAGTTTGGCGGAACGTTGATTTTTCACCAGTGCGCAATGTGCGAATTGCGGTCATCAGAGATTCTGTGTCTGGAATTTCAACTTCACCAATTACTCGCGGCGGACGAGGCTTGGTTAATGCACGGTTTGTTTTAGGGCCTGTCAAAATCATGCCGTTCGCAGATTCACCTGCAGGAAGATATCCGCATTCTCGAAGTACGCGCATTGCATCGGTTGCATCCATGTCACAAATGACAACTTCAGGTGCAATACGGCGAAGAGCCAAGATCTCAAGCTTCTTATCATTCATTATCTGAGAAATTAATGCAGTGTCCTCACACCTAATAAATGAGGATGTATTTCCAACACGTAACTTTCCGTGCTTTTTTGCTACATCAGCAATGAGATATTCAAGAGGTTGAGGCATTGGTGTTTTTGAAGTTTTTACTAAAAATGTTTTTATCTCATCACCAGTTTTGCCGTGATCTAGTGCGCGACGAATTGTGCTTTCAGTAAATCTATAAACGGTCGCACCGCCACGGCTTTCAATCTCAGCCATCATTGCAAGTGCTTGCGAAATTTCATGTTCTAGCGGGCCTGGTGCAATAGCTGTGTTATCACTTTGAATCAAGATGTGATCCACTGTCTTTGGTAGATCTTCGTTGATGGAACTTAAATCATCACCACTCAGGAATTGATCTCCAAATTTAGAAATTGCTCCTTGGCCAGTTATTCCTAGCCATTCAGCCTCACGTAGGGTCCATTCTGCAAGCTCTTCCTGCAGTGAAGAGTTACGGCGCACAGGAGCACGCCATGTCAAGACCTCTTTAAAGCTATTCCAATCAGGTGCGATGCCTTGGTTTTCACGCAATAGTTCAAGAGTTAAAGCTCGTACACGAGCAGCATTTACTCGATCCAGTTCAGGGCCTAGCGCAGCGACATTTTTGGCTTCAACACGACCTACTAATCCGCTTACACGCGAGGTGATCAGCCATTGCGATGCCAACAATTGCCAGCGATCAGCAGGAGTCTGCATCAACCAAATATCAAATTTGTTGCTTGGCAAAATTCGATCATCGGCATCAAAACTTATCAATGACGCAAGATATGCAAGTTCGGC
>CANHFN010000084.1 GCA_947459935.1 Actinomycetota bacterium | reverse complement strand
GTTTTGATCATGTTGCCACTATCTCCTGCACAATCTGCTGATTCAATTGTCCGAATTACTTCGATGGCTCATCAAACTTTCACAGGTGAATTTAGAAATGATGATTTGGCACAGGAGTTAACGCCATCTGGTGCGTTAGGGCTTCTGGTGTACACACCTCGCGTTGCTAACACAACATGGGTTATTGATGCAGCACTTATTGATGAGGTTATTGCGATGACTGGAGATTATGTCTTAGCAAACGAAGCTGCGCCCGTTGGGAAGGATATTGCTGTTGCTTGGTTAAAGCAGTTACGACAAATTACTACTGGGCAACAGGTGGTTGCGTTGGCATATGGAAATCCAGATGTCTCACTGGCAAAACGTTTAGCACCAAGTGAATTAAAAAAGTATTACGCAATCGGAAAATCACAACTAGAAGCCGCACTCGGTAGGACCGTTCGTAGTGAGCCAAACGGCGGATGGAGCACGGGTAAAGCAGTGTTGAGTAATTCCCAAAGGAAGGCCTATACCGAGAACCGCAAGGCTTTAACAAAACTTTCTAGGGTTGTAGAAGATCCTGAATTGAACTCCATGCGAGCTCAACTTTCGAAGCTTTTATCCCCACAATTGGATAAAGACTCACGTGATTTCTTCTCTTATGACGCTGATGCTGCAGTTGATGCGATGCTTAATAAACTACGTATTAATAGTGGTAGATATCAGATCACTACATCCAATGTTAAGTTACCTGTGACGGTAATTAATGAGTTTGATACTGACATCACGGTCAATATTTTAATGATTCCAAATAACTCTCGGGTGGTCGTGAATAGTTTTGAAAATGTAACGATCCCCGCTCAATCAAAAAGGCAGCTAGAGGTAGTAGTTGAGGTAATTGCACCGGGTCAAACAGCTGTCACTGCCTTGATAACAGATGCTGAAGGTAATGATTTGCTGCCTGAAGCAACACTAAATCTAAATTCAACAGTTATTGACCCACGTGTCACCTGGTTTACTACTGGAGCGGCCATACTTCTACTACTAGCAGGTACGGCACAAAGCATCCGTCGAGTGCGAAGGAGGGTCACATGAAATCTAATGAACTCTTCCGTGCCTCTGGCATTATGGCTTTGGGCACGATAATTTCTCGCGTCACAGGATTTATTCGTGGAATTTTAATTGTTGCGGTTTTAGGAACAGCGTTGCTTGCAGATACATACAACGTTGCCAACACAATGCCAAATATTTTGTACAACCTTCTTGTTGGTGGCGCCCTGACTGCAATTTTCATTCCACAACTGGTGAGATCTTTTGAACACGAAGATGGTGGAGATGACTTTGCCTCACGTTTAATTACAACTATTTCTCTTATTCTCCTCGTGCTCGTTTCACTTGGAATGTTTTTTGCGCCAGCGTTAGTTCGTTTGTATGCGCCTGAATTTTTTACAGTTGGTTTTGAAACTGAGCAAGAAATTGCCATAGCCTTTACTCGTTACTGTTTGCCGCAAATTTTCTTTCTTGGTCTTTTCACAATGCTGGGCCAAGTCGCCAATGCTCGTGGATCTTTCGGGCCACTTATGTGGGCTCCGATTGCTAATAACCTAGTTGGAATCCTGTTGTTTGGTGGCTTTTTACTGTTTTCACCTGGCATTGATATCACCACTATTACCTCAAACCAGGTTGCTCTATTAGGTTGGGGAACGACTTTAAGTGTTGTTGTCCAGGCCTTGGTATTGGTTCCTGTCATTAGAAAGCTTGGGATCTCTATCAAACCCAAACTTGGTGTCTCGGGTTTAGGTAAGTCTTTTAATTTAGCTGGTTGGACGTTGGTTTATGTTTTGATTTCACAGCTTGGATATTTAGTAACAGTTAATGTTGCAACTTCAGCTGCAGTTCGTAGCGCACAAGATGGTGTTGAGACTGGTGTTGGTTACACTCCTTATACATTCGCCTATTTTGTTATGTTACTTCCATATTCGATCATTACTATTTCAATTGTTACAGCTATTTTGCCTCACATTTCAAAACTAGCGTTGGATGGCAAACGTGATGAAGTAAAGGCACAATTAGTAAGAGCAATTCGGTTGGTTGGTGTGATAACAGTGCCAAGTGCAGTTGCATTCTTGCTCTTTGGTCCACTTATTACCGAAAGTATTTTCATTGGTATTTCTACTGAGGATTCTCGATATATCGGATATGTTTTATCAGCTCTTAGTTTTGGTTTGGTTGCTTTTTCAATCAACTTAATACTCATTCGCGGTTTCAATGCATTTGAAGATACAAGAACGCAAGTGATCTCGATATTAGTAATAAATGTTTTGTCCGTTGCGATGTCTTACTTCTTCTTGTATTTTGCGAAGAATCAATGGGTGACTGTTGGTTTAGGAGTTGCCTTTTCTGTTAGTTATCTAATTGGTTTGCTTGTCACGCTTGCATTGTTGAAGAAACATGTTGGGAAGTTAGCATTAACAGAGTTTTTGGGACAGCACACTCGTTTATTGATTGCCTCTCTACTTGCGATGGTTCCACTTTTTGTCTTGACTCAATACATTTCTTGGCTTGATATAGCTTTCTCGCGCGCTGGCCGTGCTGGTGAACTTCTTGTTGTGATGGTTGTCGCATTTTTTGGATACCTACTGGGCGCTAAAGCCCTTGGTGTTGAAGAGATCTCGATGATTCGCCATTTAGGCAGTTCGATTAGCCGGCGTACAGCAAAAACAGAAGAAAACGATTAGATTTCAGGGTCTAGGGGGCATCATGAGTGAAGTTAGAAATGTTGTAATTGTTGGGTCAGGTCCTGCCGGATATACCGCAGCAATTTATGCCGCACGTGCACAACTAGATCCAGTTATCTATGAAGGTTCTGTCACTGCAGGTGGTGCGCTCATGAACACAACAGAAGTTGAAAACTTTCCTGGTTTTACAGATGGTGTTATGGGTCCAGATTTGATGGACAACATGCGCAAACAAGCTAAGCGTTTCGGTGCCGAGTTAATTACAGATGACATTGTCGAGATGGATCTATCTGGTGACATTAAAGTCTTGAAAGATGGGTCTGGAAATACAGTTAAAGCAAAATCTGTCATTCTTGCAACAGGAAGTGCATATCGCGAAATTGGATTAGTAAATGAAAAGCGTTTATCTGGTCATGGAGTTTCTTGGTGTGCCACCTGCGATGGTTTCTTTTTCCGTGGACAAACAATTGCAGTAGTTGGTGGAGGTGATAGCGCAGTTGAAGAAGCTACCTTCCTTACCCGTTTTGCTGAGAAAGTAGTTTTGATTCATCGCCGAGGTGAACTTCGTGCATCAAAGATCATGGCTGAGCGAGCAAGAAATAATCCAAAAATTGAATTTTTGTGGAATACAGAAGTGATTGATGTCCTTGGTGCTGACAAAGTTGAAGCGCTAAAACTTCGCAATACGGTTGATGGCGCTGAATCAGAACGTGCATTTACCGGTTTGTTTGTGGCAATCGGACACATCCCGCGCAGTGAATTAATTGCGAGTCAAATAACTTTAGACAATGAAGGTTATGTTGTGTGTGAAGGTCGCTCGACTCGAACAAACCTCAAAGGTGTCTTTGCGTGTGGTGATTTGGTCGATCACACATACAGACAAGCCATTACGGCGGCTGGTTCGGGATGTGCTGCTGCTTTAGATGCAGAAAAATTCTTAGCCCACTAGTAATCTTTAACTAACAAACTAATAAGGAGTAATACGATGGCAACAAGCAAGGTAACAACAGCAACCTTTGATGCAGAGGTTCTTAAGAGCACGACCCCTGTTTTAGTTGATTTTTGGGCTGAATGGTGTGGTCCATGCCGTGCTGTTGGTCCAATCCTTGAAGAAATCTCAGATGAGTACGGTTCAAAGATTAAGATCGTGAAACTCAACACCGATGAAGAGTCTGCTATTGCTATCAAGTATGGAATTACATCAATCCCGTCTATGTATGTTTTTGTTAACGGCGAAGTTGTCTCACAGATTGTTGGTGCAAAGCCAAAGCCAGCACTATTGAAAGATCTAGAAAGCTTCCTCGTATAAATCTATGTCAGATTTAACCGAGTCGGAGATCCGCTCATTTCAACAAGCCCGTGGCCTTGATGTCACGGGTTTTGTTGATGCGGTGACTGCTCGTGCTTTAGAAGAAGCTCGATGGAAACTCGGTGATCGTTCTTTATATGTGCAAGAACATCCTCTAATGCATGGTGACGATGTTGCTGCATTACAAGCTCGATTAACTGAAATGGGTTTTGATTGCGGTCGGGTTGATGGTATTTATGGGCCACGAACTGAAATGGCTGTTAAAGATTTCCAAAAATCTGTTGGTGTAACAATTGATGGTAAATGTGGTCCTGCCACAATTATTGCTTTGATCCGTTTAACAAAGATTGTTTCCGGGGGAGTGCCTTCAACACTTCGGCAAAACGCAATGCAGCAAAGTCGTGGCCCGGCTCTTGCCAATAAAGTTATTGTTTTAAATCCTGATGGTGATAATCAACTTGTTTATGATGTTGCAGTTCGTACAGAAGGTCGTCTACTTGCATTGGGTGCATCTGTTTTCTTAACACGTGGTGCAACAAATAATCCAAGTGAACAAGAGCGAATTGCATTTAGTAATAAAAGTGGCGCCGATTTAATGATTTCCTTAAATGTTGATTCATAT
>CANHFN010000083.1 GCA_947459935.1 Actinomycetota bacterium | reverse complement strand
TACCTCGCATATTCCGATTGGAAGCAATCCGCGTGCAATCGTTTTGTCACCTGATAACTCAAAGATGTATGTCACGATGAATCTTTCTGGCCGTGTGGCCTCTTGGGATCTGCTAACAAACAAGCCAGGCAAATCTGTGAGAACTGGTGAAGCGGCACGAAGGCTGGCGATTTCAGCTGATGGTTCTGCCCTATACGTTGTGAACTATAAGAGTGACACTATGTCTCGCGTTAGTACTAGTGATATGAAAGTTACTCAAAACATTAAGGTATGTAATGAGCCAATTGGAATTACCTACGATGTTCCAACTGGAAATACCTGGGTTGCTTGCTACAAGGGACAGATAAAGATCTACTCCAACAATTAAGGGGCTGGAGAAATCTCGGCTGGAATATTTGGAGCTGCGATTCGTCCAAGTACTCGATCAATCGCTGCACGTGCTCGATTAAGCGCCGAGTTTCCCTTAGCAATCTCATCTGCAAGAGTCACAAAGACATACTCTCTATCGGTAGATTGAACATAACCAGCAAGGGTTGCGGTTCCATTAAGCGTTCCAGTTTTTGCTCTCACTAAACCAACCGCTCCCGGTGCGGTCGTGAGAAAACGGGTACGAAGAGTTCCAGATACTCCACCAACTGGAAGACCCGCATACATCAAGGCGTACTTTTCATCCTTGCGAAGTTTGTAAAGCAGTTCACCCATTAACTTTGCGGTGATCTTATTTTTTCTAGACAAACCGCTTGCATCTGCAACAACTAACTTTGTTGCATCAATCTCTAGGTTGGCTAACAAATCTCTAAAGACTTTGTCCACGCCCTTGTCATCCATGCCATAACCAGCGGCTTTTGCAGATAATCGAGCTAATCGCTCTGAAATTAGATTGTCGCTCCAGAGCAGAATCCACTCCAGTAAGGCTCCTACTGTCGGTGAACTCTCTGCAACTACCTGCTCGCCAAGTGCCATAAAAGCTTCTTCATCGGTAACCGCCTTCATAGCGGGTTTGAAGTTTCGCTTGGCCCAAAAGGCTTTCAAATTTGAAACATCCTGCGAGTACAGCCCGCTGTAAATAACCTTGTAATTCTTCAGTGAACCACCGTTGAACTCTTTTACATATGTCATCGTGCGAAAACCAATATATGGAAGAGATGCACGATTCATTTTACGTGCTGTGTTGTGATCCAAACTGATCCAGGGATCATAAGAGCCACGAACGATTACAGTTTTTAGTTCGGGATTAATGTTTACCGTTGTGCCAAATGTTGATAGTGGATCAAGGTGATCCAGTACTACCGCGCCTGTCAGTATCTTCATGACAGATGCGGGTTTACGTTGTGAGTAAGCGTTTTTCTCATAAATAACCGCACCGGTATTGCCATCAATAATAATCATTGCTGGGTTTGCAAGATTTTGATTTTTCAGTAGTTCATCAAAGGCGGCAGGAATTGACTCTGGGCTTAACGCTGCATGGGCAGGAAGTACCGAAAGCATTAAGGCAAGGCCTATCGCGACTACACGGTACAAAGAGCGCATTGTTACTTTCTAGCGCCAGGAAGCTATAACGATATTTGTAAGGGTCAAGCCAAGCATCGTCAGCCATACCTTCTTTGGAAGTTCTGGCTTCTTTAGATTTGTATAACCTAGAACCAGAATGACAAGTAAGAATATGAACTTGATGCCAACCTTGATGTGGTTGAGCTCTTCATCAGGCTTAACAACGTTATGAAGGCCGACCAAAATGATTCCAGCTATTAGCGCAGTAAGGCTTGCGTGAAGTACTCCTGGGTTTAGCGTGCGAGGAGTTTTCTTCGACTGAAGCAGTAATAGGACAAGGATGCCTAATACAGACAGTAGGTGAATTACATAAACGACTGTGTTGATAGCTGACATGTATTCAGTTTAGAGTGCATACATGTCTTCTCCAACAACCCCCGCCAGTATTGGCCCAGGTGAATTTTTCCCTGTTGTAGGTGTTGGACCTCACGAGAAACCATGGCCTGAAGGGGATCAATACGATCCTGAATTATTACTGAATGGCGATCGTAGAAATGTCTTAGATCACTATCGATACTGGACAGTTGAAGCGATTGTGGCTGATTTGAACACTAAACGTCACAAACTGCAGATCGCTATCGAAAATTGGCAACATGATCTCAATATTGGGTCGATTGTCAGAACAGCCAACGCTTTCAATGTTTCAGGGGTTCATATCGTTGGTAAGCGTGATTGGAACAAGCGTGGTGCGATGGTTACCGATAGATATCTAACTGTGATGCACCATCCAACTATTGAAGATTTCGCAAAGTACTGCAAAGAGCAAAGTTTGCCGATTATTGGAATTGATAACGTTCCAGGTTCAAAGCAATTGGAGTCTGCACAGTTACCTGAAAGTTGCGTACTTTTGTTTGGGCAAGAAGGTGCGGGCATGTCAGATGAAGGTATTGCAGTCTGTGAAGTTTTATATGAGATTAATCAATATGGTTCGACTCGGTCTATGAATGCATCAGCAGCAGGTGCGATAGCTATGTATCACTGGGCTTTGCAACACTTACCTCGTTAAGAGGTTAATTCGGCAAGCAAGCCATCCACCGCGCGTTCAACCATAGCTAATGTTGTTTCATACGCTTCATCACTTTGGTTGTAAGGATCTGGAACCTCTAACTTAAAGTAATCAGCAGAGTTTGGATCGATTCCCTTTAATTCTGGATCAAAACTTCTTAAGTAAAAAACCTTTGAACGGTGCTCTTCGTTTTCAGCCAAGGAAACAACGTTGTGATAATTGCTGGAATCCATTACTAATATCAAATCATGAACATAAAAATCATTACTCGTAAATTGCTTTGCTGTGTGTTCATGCTTGTATCCAGCTTTTTCCCAAATCTTTTTTGAAGATGGATGCGGGCCTTGGCCTATGTGCCACGGTCCGGTTCCAGCGCTATCTACAGAGATAGCGGGAGATTTGATCGAGAGCTTTTTGTTGGCTAAAACAGCTGCAGCCATGGGCGAACGGCAGATATTGCCGAGGCACACCATCGTGATGCTGAGCTGATCTCTGCCTTTAATTGAGGAGATCACGCTCAGGTTCATCCTCCAGCGCCTCTTGAACCGACTTAAGGCGACGTTCAATCTCATCAGCTTCATCTACGCGTCCCTGCATGCGCAAAATCTTTGCGATTCGAGATTCGATATCGACGATGAACTCAAAATCCTTGGGTTCATCTTCACTAACGATCGCTAAGACATTTTCCAAAGTCGCAAGTCCTTCATCATATTTTTCAAGCAGGATCTGCGCCTTGCCAAACTCAAAGGAAGCAAAGGTCTCGCGACGGTGATCATGTCCTGTCTCAAATACATCAACCGCTTTGCGCGCTGTTTCTAGCGCAAGTTCACCTTCACCTAATTCAATCAAGCACGAAGCCATCTTTTGATCACAGCGAGCAACATGGATTACCTCTTTGTTGCGCTTAAATAAGGAGCGTGCCTCTTTGAATGCTTCGATCGCCTTTTCATAATTCTTCAGTTCGCGTTCGGCACATCCAATGAGATGTAGATCGTTAGCCGCACCAATTTCATTTCCATCAACTAAATGCTCTTGTGCGCACTCATTCATAGTTTCAACAACTTTGTCATACTTCTTTGATGAGTACCACCATTCACCAAGTGTGCATGCAAGCTCTAAAGCGATAGGTGACTTGTTCTCGCGCAGGATTTCAACAGCTTTGCTCATCGCGGTTGCTGCTTCATCCATACGCTTTAGTTGATTTAAGTTGTAACCAATTGCGGAATAGGCTTGAGCTAAACCTTCGGAAGAAACAGATGCACCTAACTGTGAATATATATCGCGAGCGGTTTCGGCAAGGGCTAATGCTTCGTCATATTGACCGCGCGCATAAATTCGTGCACTTAATTCGTAGTAAGTGCTGGCACGTTCTTCACCCTCTACTTCAGGGATTCGATCCCAGAGCATCTCTTCAGTGACGAGTTCTTCCATGCCTTCGTCTTCACTCATGCACGAGACCTTATACGCATCTGGTTAAGGACGGCTGGGAAAATCAATCTGCGCCACTGGCCACTTTGAAGTTTTGACCGCTTTGAGCACCTCTGTGGTCACCATGTTGACCTGTTGTTGATCCATTGGGTCAAAGGTGTGGCCCCAAGGACAGCGGTTGCTCATCGCACAAACCCAAGCGTTGGTACCCATATTTAAAACCGATGCACCGCTGGGAGCGTTGTAATAGGTGGACATTGCGACAAAACCCTTTTCTGTAGGGCTTATCGCGGCACGTGCAACAACTTGAACGCCTGGACCAACAGTTCCCAACGCTGTGTCAGCTTCATAGCCATACAAGCCCTTTATCACTGCATCTGTACTCAATACGGAAAAAGGCCAGACATTGTTTGAGATTAAATCCTTTTTGATTCCAAGAGCGAAGTACTGAGATCCAAGCAGCATTGACTCTGGCTGATTAATCTCTCGAAATGGTTTACGTCCTGAGATCTCTCTGCCTTTAATTTCAGTAATGCCATAAGCGGTGTTTCCACCGAAAACTAAAAGATGTCTACCTTGTGCGACCGCAACTTCTATGCGCTGGCGCATTTGAATTGTCCAGTACTCGCTATGACCGCCGACAACGATTGCCTTTGTTGTGTTGAAAATTTCTGGGTTTCGAT
>CANHFN010000082.1 GCA_947459935.1 Actinomycetota bacterium | reverse complement strand
TGGCTCACAAGGAATGGTTTGGATTTAATGCCTTGGGCAGCAAAGGTTGCATATGCATTTGCTACATCGATTACATGGGGGCTTGAAGTTCCTAAAACAATTGAAGGTGTTGGCATCATTGCAACACTTTCCGGGATTCCTGCTCGACGTGCAACATCAACAACGGCCGATGGACCTACTTTGATTCCTAGTGGAACGAAAATTGTGTTAACGGAATGCTTAGTCGCATAGAGCAGATCTATTTGTCCCCAGCCTTCGTTTCCATAATTGGAAACCTCATATGGTTTTCCGGCATCATCAAATGTTTGTGGTGAATCTCCATTCCACATTGAGGTTAAAGGGATTCCCTGTTCTAATCCTGCAACGAGTGCAAAAGGTTTAAAGGTTGAACCAGCCTGTGTAATTGATTGAGTTCCATCATTTAACTGGCGCTCTAAATAGTCTCGGCCGCCATACATAGCAAGGATTTCACCGGTACCAGGGCGGATAGCTACCAAACCAATTCGAAGATCAGCCGGAGCTTTGGCTGGATAAAATTTATTGACAGCATCAACGGCAGATTGCTGTGCTTTTTGATCGAGGGTTGTCTTAATAACTAACCCACCAACAAGTAGTTGATCTTGGCTGAAACCAAGTTTTGCTAGCTCCTTCTGAACCGCTTCGATGATGTGACCTTTAGGTCCACTTAGTTGACCAGATGTTGCACGAGGCAAAATCTTTGGCAACTTCATCTTTGCTGCTTCTTCTTTTGTTAGCCAGCCGGCTTCAATCATGTTGTTCTTTACATATTCAAAACGATTAGCTAAGCGCTTAGCATTACCTTCTTTAAAAGCCGGATCATACAAACCTGGCGAGCGCAAAATAGATGCGATAACAGCTGCTTGTGCATCAGTTAGTTGATCAACATCGCGATTGAAATACTGCTGCGAAGCAGTCATAACCCCGTAAGAACCGCGACCAAAGTAAATGGTGTTCAAGTAACTTTCAAAGATTTGATCTTTAGATAATTGGTTTTCTAGCTTGATTGCAATGACAAGTTCTTTGATCTTTCGCTGAATGGTTCGGCTAGGAGTTAAAAAGGCTGTCTTGGCATACTGCTGAGTGATAGTTGATCCGCCTTGGAGTGCGCCACCACGTAAGTTGTTAACAACAGCACGCAAAATTCCTGTAATTGAAAAAGCTTTGTTTGAATAAAAACCACGATCTTCTGCTGCCAATACTGCGTGACGAACATTGAGTGGAATCTTTGCGAGAGGAACAATTTGCCGATTTTGTGTTCCAACGCGGCCAATCTCTTCACCATTGGAATACTGAATAATCGTTGCTTGGCTATTTACATATGCATTGGCATCAGGGATATCAACGGTGAAATAAGCTAGTGCGAATAAGACTGAGCCTGCTACAAATCCAAAGCCGCCCAGAAAGACTGCTCCTCGAATCAGTAATTTACGGGCCATTTGCCAATGCTATCCCTTGGCGTAATCCTCATCCTCCAAGGTGCGAACTTTGCGCGGGGCCTTTCGTTCAATACCGTCACCTAATATGTATGAGGCGCACAGGTGATTCCATGAACAGTTCTTACAGACTTCCACGATGTATACCGTGAACTCTCCAAACTCTCGCTCCATCGCGATCAACTCTTTAGGAGTCTTAATACGACCTGAGTATTGACCTAGTTGCTCGCCGAAGGTGTATCGCAATTCAACAAGCTCTTCCTTTTTACATACCGGGCAGTTTCGTGAAACTTTGTCGCCATGCCACTTTGCAGCACGCATGAGGTATGGATCTGCGTCGCAGGCATCAACCACTCCACGAAATAGAGCCATCAGCGTGGCACGCTTATCGAGTGAATAGTCGATGAACCCTCGTTGCGATTTCATTAAGAGGAAGAATAATCCCAATTAGAGGGTTACGCTCTTTCTCATGAGCTTTGTTGGGTTAATTAGGCATCCTCGACTTTCTCGTCTACTTGCAGTTCGGTGGACGAGCGGAGCAACTGATGGTGTGTTTCAAAGCGCTCTTGCCTCTTTTGTTTTGTTCTCGCCTGAACGCCAAGCAAATGCATTAAGCGCGGCAATTGGCTTTGCTGTTGTGTTGTTGCCTTATTCCATAGTTGGCCCATTTGTTGGGACGATTTTGGACCGAGTTTCTAGACAACGTGCGCTCTTTTTCGCAAACCTGGCTCGAAGTGCAAACTTGTTGTTGATTGCATTTCTCATTTTTGGTGGCACTACCGGTGTTGAACTCACGGTTGTTGTACTTATCGTCTTTGGCATTAACCGATTAATTCTTGCTGCCTTATCTGCTGGGCTTCCATTGTTAGTAGATGCGAAATCACTTATAACCGCAAATGCAATCGCTGTTACTGGAGGTTCTGTTTTTGTCGTTATCGGCGGCGGCATTGGTGTTGGGATTCGCGCACTAGTAGATGATGCTGCCATAGCCGATCATGCTGATGCATTACTTGTTCTACTTGCCTCGGCAGGGTATTTCATCGCCGCAATGCTGACCATTCGGTTGAAAAAGTATGAAATAGGTCCTCTTAAACATGAGATGGAATCGGCTTCCTTTATGCAAGGTTTTAGGGACATGCAGGAAGGTTTCAGATATTTGCGCGGACACCTTGATGCTTCTCGCGGAATTATTGCAACCGCGATACAGCGTGGTGGTTTAACCGCACTTACATTGACTGCATTGTTATTAGAGCGAAATACATTTAATGATCCTACAAAACCAGAAGATGGATTACAGGGTTTTGGCATTGCTCTTACGATTGCAGGACTTGGACTTTTCTTAGGTGCATTCTTAGCACCTTATGGTGTTGGGCGATTTGGAAGACATCGCTGGATTAAGTTTGCGATGTTGGCTAGCGCATTTTCGCCACTCATTCTCGCTGTTTCACAAAATGAAATTGGATTGTGCGTAACAGCTTTTCTCACCGCGTTTTTTGGGCAAAACATCAAGGTCACTAATGATGCTTTGGTGCAATCAAAGATTGATGATTACCATCGAGGCCGGGTATTTGCTGTTTATGACGTTGTTGTAAATGGCGCAATTGTTAGTGGTGGATTATTGGCTGCTTTATTGCTTCCTACTTCGGGCTTGTCACGTGTAGTTCCGTTGGCGGTATCGGCTGCCTACTTGTTCATTGCTTTTGTGGTACTTCGACCAGCAAAGTTTTACGCTACCTCTTAGCCCACCATTCAAGAAGTGCTTTTGTTGCTGCTTCACTTCCAATTGGTCCTTGCTCAAGTCTAAGTTCTAAGAGAAAGTCCATTGCTTGTCCAACTTCTCGTGAAGGTTTCAAATTAAGTAACTGCATTACTTGCGCACCATCTAGATCGGGGCGAATCTTTGATAACTCTTCTTGTTCCATGAGAACTTCGATACGTGCTTCTAAAGAATCATATGTTGCTGCCAAGCGGGCAGCTTTTGTTTTATTACGAGTCGTGCAATCAGCCCGTGTTAACACATGTAAATGGGTAATAAATTCACCTGCATCTCTTACATAACGGCGCACCGCAGAATCAGTCCATTCACCCTCTCCATAACCATGGAAACGAAGGTGCAATGTTGTTAAAAGCTCGACTGCATCAATGGTGTCATTATCAAAGCGCAAAGCTTGTAAGCGCTTTTTTGCTAGGCGCGCACCAACAACTTCATGATGATGGAAAGAAACTCCACCTCCTTCAATAAAGGCACGAGTTTTTGGTTTGCCTATATCGTGCAATAAAGCAGCAAGCCTAATTACAAGGTTGGGTCCGCCTAAGCGATCTTCATGTTCTATTGCTTGTTCCAAAACAGTAATGGAGTGCTCATAAACATCTTTATGGTGATGGTGTTCATCAACTTCAAGGCGCAACTTTGGAATCTCAGGCAGGATTAAATCTGCAAGACCAGTGTCTACCAGGATGGTTATTCCGGTGCGTGGATTGTTTGACATTAAGATCTTTGTAAATTCGTCACGAACTCTTTCGGCAGAAATAATGCTAATTCGATGAGCTAGATCTTTCATCGATTCAATTACCTCTGGTGCAACATCAAAACCTAATTGGGAAGCAAATCGAGCAGCACGCATCATTCTTAGAGGGTCATCATTAAATGAATCACTCGGTTTACCTGATGTGCGCAAAACTTTCGCTGCTAAATCTTGTAAGCCATTAAATGGATCTATGAATTCTGGTTTTTCTCCAGTGAGTTCCAGCGCCATTGAATTAACTGTGAAATCACGGCGCGATAGATCGCCTTCGATTGAATCACCATATTCAACATCTGGCTTACGAGAATCATGATCGTAACTTTCAGTTCGGTATGTAGTTACCTCTACTGTTGTATCGCCACGTCTTCCCGCAACAGTTCCAAATGCAATTCCGGTATCCCAAATATTTTCAGCCCACTGTTGTAAAATCTTTTTAGTTTCTAATGGGTGTGCATTTGTTGTGAAATCTAAATCATTTCCCAGGCGACCTAAAATTGCATCACGCACTGGTCCGCCAACCAACGCCAAGGTAAACCCTTTGGCCTTAAAGGCTTGGGCTAAGGAGCTTGCAAGCGGTGCTCGTTCAATTAATGAACGGATCGCTAACTCTCCTGCGGCGCCTAATGCTGTACTCACAATAAGTAAGGTTAAAGCACTACCCTTACTCCATGATCCCGGCACCTGGTGCGGGCAGCGAAGGTACGAAGAAAAAGCGGA
>CANHFN010000081.1 GCA_947459935.1 Actinomycetota bacterium | reverse complement strand
TCTCTATCACCGGTGACAATACGTATTGGTCCCTTTTCGATTTCTGCATACGTGGCCATCACATCATCGGCCTCATAATCATCAACACCTACTACAGGTATCCCGAACAGATCCAAAAGATCTAAAAGGATTGGAATTTGTGGAGTTAATGTCTCCGGTTCTTCCTCTTCTCCTTCTTCTTCAAGACGATTAGCTTTGTATGCTGGGAAAATATCTACTCTCCAACTTGGTCGCCAATCTCCGTCAAGACAAGCTACCAATCGGTCTGGTTTATAAACAGTCATTAATCTTGCGGTCATATCCAGATAGCCGCGAATTGCATTAACCGAAGTTCCGTCCGGGGCAAGCAATGTATCTGGCATTCCGTAATACGCCCGATACCAAAGGGAGGCACTGTCTAAAAGCATCAGTGTCATGCATCCCCCATTAGGTATGCAACAACTCCGCGATCAATACGTTTAACCGCTTCTTTACATACGGAACGTAACTTATCGCTTGCACCAGATATTTGGTTAAGAAGGTCGACAAGCTGTTTCGTGGATCGAACAAAGTCGCCCACTGACATATCCGAGCCTTTCAAAACACTATTGAGTGAATTGCCGCTGGCCCATTTGTAGGAGATAAAACAGAAACCGGCATCGGGTTCGCGTTGTGTTTTGACTCCAAAATTACTTTCAATTTCCTCTAATGCGGCCCAGAGCGAGATGATCTCGGTGATTGTTGAGGTCACCTTTTGACTTGGCATCTTCGGAGAAAGGTTTTCAGCCGATCTTGACTCAAAAATCATGCAGGAAACAACTGAGAGTAATTCAGTTGCATTCAACTCATCCAATAAACCTCTGCGGATGGACTCAGTGAGCAATAAATCAGATTCAGCGTAAATCTTTGTCATTATTTTGCCTTGCGCAGTTGGCTTTTCACCTTCGATATAGTGCAGGTGATCTAGAACGCGACAAATTTGATCAAAGGTTTTTGCGATCACATGGGTGCGACTCTCAACTCTTGTTTTAAGTCCCTCATTCTCCCGCGTAAGTCGACCAGCTCGCTCGGCTAATCGAGCATGATCTTCACGTTCCGCGCAGCCATGAGAAGGATGATTCTTCATCGCTTTACGTAGATCAGCTAACTCACCTTCCATATGACCACGTTGTCGATTATCAAAAGTCTTTCTTTGATCTCGCCGACTTAACAAAACTTCAACTTCCTTGATTGATCGACGTATGCGAGCATATTCAGCAAAGTTTCCAAGGTGACATGCAGAATCTTTGTTCAGTTCCTCGATTGCAGATTCATTTTTGCGAATTTGACGGGTTAATCCAACTACAGCACGATCGGCTTGAAACTGAGCAAAGGATGACTCGAGAGAACGACGGGCTCGTTCACGACCAAACTGGGCAATTAGATTGATAGACATGTTGTATGAAGGAGAAAATGAAGAACGCAATGGATATGTTCTAGTTGATGCAAGACCAGCAGCAGATGCCGAATCAACGGTCGGTGACCACTGAATAACTGCGTTGCCTTCTATATCGATTCCTCGTCGACCAGCGCGCCCTGTGAGTTGTGTGTACTCCCCCGGGGTGATGGGAACATGGGCCTCCCCATTGAACTTTATGAGTTTTTCTAAGACCACAGTGCGTGCAGGCATGTTGATGCCTAGAGCTAGAGTTTCAGTTGCAAAAACCGCTTTAACTAATCCTCGTTGGAAAAGATCTTCGACCGCACCCTTAAAACTGGGAAGTAATCCAGCGTGATGCGCAGCTATTCCCCGCTCTAAAGCGGTAAGCCACTCGGTGAAATTAAGAACTTCTAAGTCTTCCTCTGCAATGTTCTGCGTGTATCGCAGAGCTGTTCGTTTGATCTCTTCTCGCTCTTCGGGGGATGTTAGGCGAAGACCAGCGTGCAAACATTGTTTTACGGCAGCGTCACAACCAACTCTGGAAAAAATGAAGGTAATCGCTGGCAGAAGGCTCTCGCCTTGCAGCTTTTCAATGATGTCAGCACGCGAGAGTCGATCAGTTGGCTCAGCAAAACGACCCCTTCGATTTCTTCCAAGAGAGGCGCGCCTTGTCATTTCCCGTTCGCGACTCAAAACTTCAGGGTTAACTCGACCCGGTTGATCGAAAAGATCCAGTAAACGGTTTCCTATCAAGACATGTTGGAACAGCGGAATGGGACGAATCTCGCTGACGATCACTTCTGTCTCCCCGCGAACTTCGCCCAACCATTCTCCGAACTCTTCGGCGTTAGAGACAGTGGCCGATAAAGAAATCACTTGGACACTTTCCATTAAATGGATCAGCACTTCTTCCCAAACGGCGCCTCGAAATTTGTCAGCCAAGTAATGAACTTCATCCATCACTACACAGCCAAGATTGATGAGTGTGTTTGAACCGGCATACAACATGTTTCGCAGAACTTCAGTAGTCATAACGAGAATCTCAGCTTCACCATTGATACTTGTATCGCCGGTAAGTAGGCCAACTCGATCCTCACCAAATTTAGCTACGAACTCCGAATACTTTTGATTTGATAAAGCTTTGATAGGAGTGGTGTAAAAACATTTTTTGCCCGCTTGAAGCGCATAGAAAGCCGCGAACTCTCCGACAACTGTTTTTCCAGCACCAGTTGGCGCTGCGACAAGAACGCCCTTTCCATCTTCAACGGCATGGCAAGCCAACACTTGGAATGAATCAAATTCAAACTCAAAGCTCTGCACAAACTCAGTTGTGATTGGATGTTGCCCACGCAATTTCGCGGCGGCATAACGTTCTGCGGGTGTGCTCATGCGACCCACGTCCGAACTGCGTTCGGAATACATTCGGCAGAAACAGGTAATTGACCAATCCGCTCTCCGTCAGCGTAAGCAACCGCGCGAGATTCAATCTGCACGTGCCTACTACGCAAAACCTCCACTGCAGGATGTGTCAGATGATCTCCAGTAAAAACCCGCGGAAATACCTTCACAAACTCAAGTTTAGATACAGGATGCAAAATCATGACATCGAAAAGTCCATCGTTAATATCGGCGTTGGGGCAAACAAGCATCCCTCCGCCGTATGAGCGTCCATTTGCAACAGCAATCAACATTGCATCTGTCGAAATAGTTCGAGAATCGGTCGTGACAATGTACTTGTGAGGTCTAAAGCGAGGAAACTCCAACGCAATTGCAGCGTTGTATTTCATAGGTCCTTTTGGCCAACTCATGGAGTTCGCTCTTTCGTTGACCACTGAGTCAAAACCAGAAGAGAGAATGGCTCCAAACCACTCACCATCGACCAGCCCCAAATCAATTGGTTCTGGTTCAGTACTGATGACCTGTGTTAACTGCTCATCAATAGCCAGTAAGTCCCAACCAAGTGTTCTCAAGAAATCATTCCCGGTGCCGGCAGGAAGAAGGGCGAAAGGAATTTGTGCAGGCACTACTATTTGCAAAATTACATGCATTAATCCATCGCCACCAACAGCAATCACGCCGTCACAATTAGTATTCTTCTCAACGAACCTTTGTAGATTACGGCAAAGAGCTTCTGAGGAATTTCCAGTAACAATAGAGAAATCAACCTTATGTTGATTCAGGAACCCAGCAACGTAGGTGCCCACGGTGGTTCCTCTTCCTTGCCCAGAAACAGGATTGATCACTAGCGCCCACATGCGAGGACCCTATCGGCTATTCCTTAATAGATGTGGGTGCTTCAATCTCCATCGAGCCCGTTTCGATCGCGAGCTGTTTCTTATCACGACGTTTGTCTATCTGAACCGCGATGCCACCTGCCATGAAATAGAGAATGATAAGAGGTGCGGCCAAAAGGATCATGCTCAATGGATCTGCTGTTGGGGAAAAGGCAGCGACTACTAAAAAGATGCCAAACACCCAACCGCGCCAAGGCTTAAGGATTGTTTTTCCGCGTAGAAAACCAATGAGATTAAAAGTAAGTAAGAAGATAGGAAGCTCAAAAGCAAGTCCTACTAAGAGAATAAGTCTTAGAACAAAGTCAAGATAGTCATCAAATCGAACTAGGTTGCTTATTGCATCTGGCGTGAAACCGAACAGAGCTTTTATCGCAACAGGAAGAATGTAGTAACCAAGAGTTGCGCCCATTGCAAAGAATGGTGTTGCTGCTGCGACAAACAAAATGCTTGTTCGTTTTTCTTTGCGGTGAAGAGCAGGTGCGATAAAAGCCCAGAGTTGATACAACCAAAAAGGTGCCGAGACTATGACGCCCGTTAACAAAGCCACTTTAATTTGCAAATCCAATGGACCTAGGACGCCGCTGATATACAAAGCGCCGCAGCTCGCAGCACCTGCTTCTTGGGCAGCCTTCAAGTCACAAACTGGTTTAGCTAAAGTTCTGATTATCGGATTATAGAAATACCATCCAGCCAGGAATGCAACCAAAACCGCTATTGCTGATCGAAGAACTCTTTTTCGTAATTCGCGTAAGTGGTCAAGAAGTGGCATCCGTGCTTCATTTGCCGGTGCCATCAAATTACTTCTCTGTTTTGTCGTTTTCTTCTATCACAGTGTCATCTGACTTCATTTCCTTCATTTCACTCTTGAAGATTCGCATTGAGCGACCAAGTGAACGAGCAGAGTCAGGTAAACGCTTAGCACCAAATAGTACGAGGACAACAATTAGAAGAATGACGATCTCTCTTGGACCTAAATTCATAGTACCTACTCCTTGGCTAATGATTGCTCCTAGGTTACACCAGACCCAC
>CANHFN010000080.1 GCA_947459935.1 Actinomycetota bacterium | reverse complement strand
CCTCGTAGTTCAAACATCTATGAGGGGAAGTACATGAGAATTTCAAAGCTCGCGAAGGTTGCATCACTTGCACTCGCGTTCGGTTTGGCAACAGGAGTTCCAGCACATGCGGCAGATCTTCAGGGCTCAGGCGCTTCATTTCCAGCGCTGCTAATTGATGCTTGCAAGGCAGGATTCGCTAACGAAACATCACATACATATGTATATGCATCATCAGGTTCCGGTACAGGACGTACCAACTCTGATCGATCAATCGGAGATTTTTGGTTTACAGATGCAGCTCACACTGCAGCCACTCGACGTGCTTCAATCATTCACGTGCCAGCCGTTGCTGCACCTATTGCAATTTTGCACAACCTTCCAGCAAAGACAACTCTGCAGCTTTCAGCATCAACTATCGCTGGAATCTTCTCAGGCGAGATCAAGCGTTGGAATGATCCAGCGATCGTTGCTGATAACAACCGCTCATCAACCAAGGTTGTTTACCGTCTAGATAAGAACGGCAATGTAAAAAAGGATGCAAAGGGTAATCCAAGCATTCTTCGAACACAGAATGTGACTTCTCGTTACACACTTCCTAATCAACCGATTAAGGTTGTTTACCGTTCAGATTCTTCAGGAACAACAGAGAACTTCACAAACTACCTAAACAAGTCTGCACCAAGTATTTGGACAAAGCCAAAGGCTGCAGTTTTCACATCTTCATTCCCAGGCAACATCAATGATCCAGCTAACCTTGGACGAATTGTTGGAGCGGCTTCATCAAATGGTGTTTCACAACTTGCAGGAAAGACACCTTACTCAATTACATTTGCTGAAGTTAACTATGCAACTGCTAATCGCCTCAAGGTTGCAAACTTGATCAATCCAGCGGGAGCTTCTGTTTCACCTGATTCAGCTGGAGTATCTGCTTTCTTGGCAGAGGCTGCTATGGATTCAAATGGCATTGTTACCTTTGATTATGCAACTAAGGAAAAGGGAGCGTACCCACTAGGAATCGTTTCTTACCTTCTTGCAGATACGAAGAACCCAGATGCTGCAAAGGGTAAAGCGGTAAAGGAGCTAGCGACTTACATCTTGAGCACCAAGTGCGCGAAGGATGCAGGCGCAAATCTTGGATTCTCAGTTCTTGATGGAGCATTCCTCAAGAAGGCGCAGGATCTGATCGCAAAGATCGGCTAATTGTGTAAATCATCGAAGGTGAAAATGGCGGCCGGGGAGACCTGGTCGCCATTTTCTTTCTCTTCACAATTGGGAGAGCAAGGTAAATAGCCTGTAGTTATCACCCCCTTCGGGGTGAGGTTTCCTTGATTCTGGGAGCGCTAGGCATCACCCTTATGGAATGAGCGCAAAAGATGTTGTCACCCCACCTATTGATCGCTCCCGCATAGTTGCCCCGGCGGTTCCAGCTAATTTCATATCGAGAAAGCACTTATTCCATTTATTTGAGACCGGACTCCCCGGAGTCACCGTGGTTGCCGCCCCTGCTGGTTATGGAAAGAGCTCCTTGGTATCTCAATGGACAGAAAGTTCTCATCTGCCAACGGTATGGCTGAGCGTGGATGCTGCAGATTCAACTCAAACATTCTTTGCTCATGTTTTGGCCGCCATTCGGGTGAAGTTTCCAGATTTTGGGTCAGATTTTGAAAATGAACCTAGCGCTGATCCATTGCACAATGTAAAAAAAATGACGGGAGCGGCCGGAGAGCTCAAGGAAGCATTCAACTTTGTACTTGATAACGGCCCAACGGACAGTCTCGATGTTTCAACCGTTGCCCAATCATTAATTGATTTTCTACCTAACAATGTCCATCTGATCATTGTCCGACGGGTAACGCCAACTACATCCCTTGCTCGATATGCAAGTCTAGGAAATCTCAGTTTGATCACAAGCCAGGACCTCAAGTTTTCGGATGAGGAGATTTCCAGAATTGCTGAGTTGAATGGGGTTCAGGATATTGACTCTAATTCATCCACGCTGATCGCTCGATGTGAAGGTTGGCCGGCGGCTGTTCAGATGATGACCCGATCTATAGCAAGAGGGCAGCAACATTCACAATTCGAAATGGGAGGGACATCCAACCCACTTTCTATTCTTGCACTTGAAATCTTTAAAACACTTAATGATGAAAATAAGTCAAAGATATCTCGGTTGCTAATGGTTCAAGAGTTTGATTTTGAAATCGCGGCAATAATCTTGGGCGAAGATTTCTCCGAGAGTTACATTAACAAACTGGCGACAGATGGTTTGTTTGTATCAGTCTCGTCGGGATTAAACCGAGTATTTCGATTCAACGAAATTGTCTACGAAGGATTATCTGTTGTTACCTCTGAAGTTACCGAAGAGAAAAAGCGGATACATGAAAAGCTAGCAGATCACTTCTTGGTGAAAGGTAATTCCAGCAAAGCCTTGGAGCACATTTTTAAGTCGGAGAATAGCGAACGACTAGAACGTATTTTGCAAACCAGCATTCGCGAAATGGCGGCTATTGGCCGTGGTGATCAGTTGATTAAGTGGGCTGAATTTTCTGGAGATTCTTCGATGCATGGAGAAGTCATGAAGAAGACCATCAAAGTTGTTGGTCACTTAGTAAATTTGGATTTTTCTAACGCAGAAGCACTGGCCACCGAGTTAGAGTTGATCTCAACTCAAAGCAAAGAGCTTGAATTCCTTACTCAACTGACATCTATGGTTTTTGCACATGTGTACTTTGCCCGGGGTGAATTCACAAGATCATTAGAGATGATTGAAAGAGCGCTCAGTCACAAGTCACCTTCACCATCCTTGGAGAGCACCGATCTCATTGCATTACTAAGATTGAAAGCTTCAATCAATTTCTTATATGACCAGCCAGATCAAGTAAATTCCGCTCTTAAAGCGGCTCGATCGTTAATGAATAAAGGCAATTTGGTAAACGCTCCGTATCATCTAACCTGCCTAACCGCGGTCGCATTGTGGAGCGAAGGAAGATTCTTTGAGGCTGCAGAGCATGCGGACATCGCTATAAATCAAGCACTTTTAGCCGGATACTCATCCATAAGCGCCCCTCTTGATGCGTACATGGTTCTGGCTCGCTGTCAGCTTGAGTTATCACATATTGAAAAAGCGACGGGGACATTGACTTTGATTATGGAGAAAGCATCCGCTTCACAGTTGTGGCCTTGGTTCTACATGGCAGAGGGAACGCGTGCGCGAATCAACATCACCAAAGGTCAGATCCCTCAGATGATGGAGATTATTAAGCAGCAAAGAGAGCATGTTGCACATTTGAAATCTCCCAATGAGCTGAGCTGGATGATTGATATGACCGAAGTTTTCTTGAGATTTACTCTTGATGATTGGGAGAGAGCCGAAGAGCTCCTTCGGCGAATGCCAAAAACTGAGATGGTTCGGCAGATAGAGATAAATGCAAAGTTTCAGGCAGAGCCAAAGAAGATACCTGCAATTGTGGAGGCCTTCCCCGAAAGTACTCCACGAGAGCAAGTCAACAAGTTTTTGTATCAAGCTACGATCAACATCGACCATGAGAATTTAGCTCTAACCCATCTCAACAAAGCTTTAGAGATTGGTGCCGAAGTTGGGTACCACGAGTATTTCGTACGGCAACATCGTCTATATCCAATTATGGTGAAAGCAGCAGCCGCTCAGCCCACCGTATTTAGAGAAAGTGTGGTTCATGAAATGACAGAGCGAATTCAGGCGATGAATAGCGACACTGGAGCATTGCAAGAAAAACTGACCTCTAGAGAGCTAGAGATTCTCAAGCATTTAACGACAGGCATTCCACTCAGCGCTATCGCCAAGCAGTTGCATATTTCGCAAAACACCATGAAAACACACCTAAGAAATGTTTATCGAAAACTAGATGTGGATGGACGCCATACGGCTGTCGAAAAGGCAAGGAAACTTCTACTTATTTAAAGTGATTTGCTAGGGTTAAGGCCATGGGTCCAGCATTTAATCGTTTATGGGCTGGCAGTCTTATATCCAATCTTGCTGATGGAGTGCTCATTGCCGCAGCGCCTCTTCTTGCAATCACTCTCACCGATAGCACCGTATTAATCTCTGTGATTGGCGCCATGGTGATGTTGCCATGGTTGCTCTTTGCGATGCCGATCGGCGTAATGGTTGACCGTGTGGATCGTCGTTATATTTTGGCGGGCTCTAACGCCATTAGAAGTGCCATAGTGGGAATAGTGGCTCTAGGGATTGCAACCGGCCATGTGACGATTTATTGGTTGATTTTCTCAGCCTTTGTAATCGGAGTTTGTGAGGTTGCAACCGATACAACCGCACAATCTTTGATACCTCAAATTCTCGATGAAGAGCACTACGAAAAAGGCAATTCACGTCTTCAGATTTCGGAGACGGTCATTCAGGGCTTTATAGGTTCTCCTCTAAGCGGTTTCCTTTACGCCCTCGCAATCTGGCTGCCCTTCTTTATTAACAGCATTGGTTATGCCGTAGCCACGTTATTGGCACTGTCTATTCCAATTCAGTACTTGCAGGATGTCCGCACAGAGAATTCAAGTAAAGAAAAGCCACATTTTGTTGAGGACATCAAATTTGGCATCAAATACCTGTACAACCACAAGGTGTTGCGTCGCTTAGTTGTAACCACTGCATCTATCGGAGTCTGTTACTCCGCTGGAACTGCAACCATGGTGCTATTTATTATTAAAGATCTAGAACTTGATCCGAAATACTTCGGTGTCATCCTCACGATTCAAGGACT
>CANHFN010000079.1 GCA_947459935.1 Actinomycetota bacterium | reverse complement strand
GTCCAGTTAGCCGGGGCTTGATGCTGGAACTCGTGACCGTTGCCAAGGTTACTTTCACCCTTTGGATTGTCAACATTTGCAGCAGGGTTTTGTATACTGTTTACAATTCTTGGGAAAATGGCTACCCTCGTGTTCTGCATCACTCATCAACCGGGGGCGAGAAATGTCTGTAGATACCAGCTTCATCTATCCCTTTTCCCACGGGGATAAATCCCAATCAGATCTCTTAGGTGGCAAGGGCGCAAACCTTGCTGAGATGGTCAAGATCGGGTTGCCCGTT
The DNA here is from genome assembly GCA_947459935.1 of Actinomycetota bacterium. Taxonomy (GTDB): domain Bacteria; phylum Actinomycetota; class Actinomycetes; order Nanopelagicales; family Nanopelagicaceae; genus Planktophila. Next base: position 4,480 of record CANHFN010000079.1, on the reverse strand, counting down.
CCTCCGGGGTTCACCATCACGACACATGCTTGTCGAGAGTTTTTGAAAACGGGCACCTTGCCCCCACAACTCATCCCAGAGTTGGATGCAGCGATTAGTGAATTAGAAAGCACCTTGGGGCGAGTTTTCGGAGACCCTGAGAACCCATTGATTGTTTCCGTTCGTTCTGGAGCTAAGTTTTCTATGCCAGGAATGATGGAAACAATTCTCAATGTTGGTATGACGCCAGATGTTGCACATGGGTTGGGAGAGCAAACTGGCAATCCTGGATTTGCATGGGATTCCTACAGAAGATTTATAGATCTCTATGGCCGAATAGTCTGTGGCATCCCTAAGGATAGTTTTGCTGAAATCGATAACAAGTACCTGCAATCCAACACAGTACAAACAATCGACAAGATTGATTACCAACAAACTAAGTCACTAATAAGTGAATACATCGAGATAATTGAAAAGTATGAAGGACGGCCATTTTCTTTAAATCCCCGGGATCATCTGCTTCGCTCGATCGAGGCGGTCTTTCATTCATGGAATTCTGAACGAGCGCAACTATATCGCCAGCGGGAACGAATTCCATCTGACTTAGGAACTGCAATAAACATCCAGTCTATGGTCTTTGGAAATCTAACTGATGACTCAGGTACCGGCGTTGCGTTTACTCGTAATCCATCAACTGGCGAAACTGGAAATTATGGTGATTACCTTGAACGAGCTCAGGGTGAAGATGTTGTTGCCGGGATAAGAACACCAATTTCATTGCGGGAGTTTGAACAGAAATATCCGTCTGTTTATGCAGAATTAGATTCAACAATGTCTCTTTTAGAAGATCACTACAGAGATTTATGCGATATTGAATTCACCGTTGAAAAAGGCAAGTTGTGGATCTTGCAAACTCGAGTTGGAAAAAGAACAGCTGAAGCCGCTTTTCGCATTGCCAGCCAGCTGGTAGATGAGGGAAAAATAGATATCAATGAGGCATTATTAAGAACATCAGGTAACCAACTGGTCAATCTCATGTTTCCCCAGTTTGATCTCTCAGCTTCAACTCTAGAAATTGCTAGAGGTATACCGGCATCTCCAGGTGCTGCTGTAGGAGCCGTTGTATTTGATTCAAAACGAGCCCAAGATCTATCTCTAGGTGGTCAAAAGGTCATACTTGTTCGAAGAGAAACCAGTCCAGATGATTTAGTTGGAATGGTTGCATCTGAGGGAATTCTGACAAGCCGTGGAGGGAAAACTTCGCATGCTGCTGTTGTGGCACGAGGTATGGGAAAAACAGCTGTATGTGGATGCGAAAGCATCACAGTTGATGAAAAAGCAGGTTTCTTTTCAATAGGCGAACACCTAGTTCATGAAGGTGAAGTTATATCTATTGATGGAAGCACGGGGGCTGTCTATCTTGGAGAAGTACCAGTTGTAGCATCACATGTAACTTCATATTTAGAAGGAAAACTTGCTCCAGAAAATCACAATGCACCTGCCGTTGTAAAAGCGGTCCACAGAATTCTCACACATGCGGATTCGGTTCGAAAATTACGCGTCCACGCTAATGCTGATACCCCTGAGGATGCTGTGCGTTCAAGAATACTTGGAGCCGAAGGTGTCGGTCTTTGTCGAACTGAGCACATGTTTCTTGGAGAGCGACGAAGTTATATCGAAAGATTAGTCCTGGCGGAAAATGAGGAGATTCAAAAGAGTGTGATTGCCGAGATGGAGCCTTTGCAACGGGCAGATTTCGTAGGAATCATGATGGCAATGTCGGGTCTTCCAGTGACTGTGCGTTTACTTGATCCACCATTGCATGAATTCTTACCTCCTCTATCTGTTTTGACTGCAGAAAGAGCTAAATCTGAAGCGCTTGGCCTAGAGGTCTCTCCACGTGACATCGCTATATTTTCCGCAGTTCAAAGAATGCATGAAGCAAATCCAATGCTTGGCTTGCGTGGAGTAAGACTTGGAATCTTGATTCCAGAGTTATACAAGATGCAGGTACGAGCCCTTGTTTATGCATACATTGAAGTCCAAAGATTGGGTCATCGACCATTGCCAGAGGTAATGATCCCGCTTGTTGCAACTCAAAGAGAGTTACTCCACCTACGAGAGACTCTAGAGCTCGAAATTAAATCAACCTTTGCCGATGCTGGCCAAACAACGCAATTTCCAATTGGAACAATGATTGAAACTCCGCGTGCAGCAATCACCGCCGACCGCTTAGTCCCTTATGCCGATTTCTTCTCCTTCGGCACAAATGACTTAACGCAACTCAGTTGGGCTTTCAGTCGAGATGATGTGGAGTCTTCATTTTTACCAAGGTACCTGGACCTTGAGTTACTGCCCTTTAATCCCTTTGAATCTTTGGATGAGGCGGGGGTCGGAATTCTTGTTAGAACCGCTGTTGATCACGCAAGGAAACTTAACTCTGAATTCAAACTTGGCATCTGTGGTGAACATGGTGGAGATCCTCGAAGCATTCATTTCTTTAACTCGCTAGGGCTTGATTACGTGTCATGTTCTCCATTTAGGGTACCCATCGCTCGTTTAGAGAGCGGAAGAGCTGCAATAAGCACGTACGCAGAAATGGGAGTTGGCAACAATGCTTGATTCCTTAGAACTCGAAGAGATTAGACGCGTTACCTCTGCCGCCGCTGAAAGTGTCATAGATCTGCATGGCTCTTTAAACAAAAATGAGATCGATTTAGCAGCGATCACTGCGATGAGAAAAGCATTGATTGATATGCATGTGCATGGCACTGTCATCATCGGAGAAGGACAAAAGGACAGCGCACCGATGTTCATGCATGGTGAAAAGGTTGGAAATCTCAAGGGTCTAGAGGTAGATATTGCCGTCGATCCAATCGACGGCACCACACTGGTTGCAAAAGGAAAACCTGGAGCCGTGAGTGTGATTGCATTTTCACCGAAGAACACAATGTTCAATCCAGAAGATAACTTCTATATGCTCAAATTAGTTACTGGATATGAGGCTGCAGATAAAATCTCACTAGCCCGACCACTACTTGAAAATTTACATGTTATTGCCGAAGCTAAATCTAAGAAGCTCCAAGAATTAGTTGTGGCCATCTTGCGCCGACCTAGGCATGAAAAATTGGCACTTGAGCTCCAAGCCCTTGGCATAAGAGTTAGATTCTTTGATGACGGTGATGTCACGGCAGCGATTGCAACTTGTCTGCCGGATAGTCACGTAGACGCGATGATTGGAATTGGCGGATCTCCAGAGGCGGTGATTTCAGCTGCGGGAATCATCGCATTGGGCGGCAGCATCCATTGCCAGATCTTTTCAAAAAGAGATATAGAGCTGTTCACTATCGATCCCCTACAACCATTAGACCGTCCGATTTTAACTAAATATGACTTGATTCATTCAAACAATGTCCTGATATCTATCACTGGCGTTTCAGAGAATGAGTTAGTTAAAGGGGTAGAAGTTCATGATGGCCGCATGGTGTCCGATACGTTAATCATTGGACGTCTAGCCAAAGGCCCCTTATTGCTACATATCTAGTTTGAGAATTCGCTTTAACTATTGAGACTTAGGGCTGCTAGTGCACCATTAATGATTGATTCGCTATTCAAGTCATGGATGGAATAAAGATCGGGGATATTCCCCGACTGACCAAAATTATCAACACCCATAGCAACTTGTGGCATACCAAGTGCGGAGCCCAACCAAGCCATTGCATGTGAAGATCCATCATGGATGGAAACAATTGGTGCCCTCTCGGTGAATGTTGTTCTTAATACTCCTGGTAATGATGGAGTTGTTGCAGTTCGGATGCCTTGCTTTAAAGTTCTTTGCCAGCTCCCAAATACTCGACCTAATGAGGTGATATCAATGACATGGGCTACAACACCTTCGCCTGCAAGTTGCTTACCTGCAGCCAAGACTTCTGGCATCACCGCACCGCTTGCTGCCAAGTAAACAACTGGAGCATGCTCATTATCAACTTGATTAATAGCAACTCTTCCATCGACAAGACGATATGCACCAGCAAGAACTTGTGATCGCAACGTTGCTTCGCCAATTCGTTTCTTAGCGTCGTTAAATGGCTGTTGTTCCATAGAACGTGTTGTAAGTCTGAAATAAAAAGCCAACTCATTTGGGTGAAGATCTGGAGCGGTATTTTTCTTCGCTCCAGCTACATGAGCAATCGCATCACAAAGCAACCAATCTAAGGCCTGGCCGAAAGCTGGCTCCATGAGAACAACGCCAGGAAGTTCGACTCCTACCGATGGCGTGATTGTTGATTGATGCGCGCCACCTTCAGGGGCAAGCGTGATTCCGGATGGGGTTCCGGCGACTATAAATTTAGAACCGGAATACACACTATAAATAAATGCGTCGAGCCCTCGCAGGACAAAGGGGTCATAGACCGTGCCGATAGGAATTAATGATTGGCCTGACAGATCACCAGACATCCCAAGTTGCCCCAAGAGAGTGAACAAATTCATTTCACTGATT
>CANHFN010000078.1 GCA_947459935.1 Actinomycetota bacterium | reverse complement strand
TACCTTCCTTCGAAATGGATCAGAGGCTGATGCCGAGCTGTGGCTAGATCCGAATCGGGATTCTGGTTTGAAGTGGGGCAGCGCAGTCCCGAACAATTTTGATTTTGAAAAGGCGAAGCTAAGAATTCTTGAAGCCTGGATGATTGCCTGCCTTCTCATCGATCACATCTCAGTGATGGAGGAAAACGAGGGGACTTCCAAGATTCACGAGATAAATCTCGGAACGCGCATTCGATATCTCAAGGAATTCCTACAAGCCACGGAAAATACAGGCCTCCAACTCGAGGGAGAACTTCTGTTCTTGGCAAGAATGGGATTCTTTGGTGGGCGCATACGTTTTGGATCTCGCTCATTCGATTTCGCGGATATCAGCAAAAAAGCGGATTGGGTAAAGCGCGGCACCCTTGCCGTTGGGCGCAATATCGCAATGGATGTGGCGTTAATGCGTGTGGCACGAGAACTGCGACTTTCAAGCTCTGCCCAAGGAACATTAAAAACATCGATAATCACTGGAGATCTCGGGTTATTGGCCATCTTCCAATACATCGTTAAAGAATGGCGCGATGAGGAAAGTGGAAGAACTCTCGTTAGCTATGAGTGGCCACCAGACTCGGAGATTTACCGTGATTCGCGTGCCTTTCACGGCATGGGTATTGCCCATGATCCAGTTGATATTGATTCATCAAACACATCAGATGCCGATTGGCTTCTTCGTGAACTTCTGATTTTTTCCGAGTGATTGATTCATTGCTTTCAGTGTGCCAAGTCGTTACGGTATTCCCACAGCTGTGGCAACGGGAAGGGAAATAGATGAAATCCTCGTCTGAATTGACCCAGGTTTCCCACACTTTTCCCACATCGAACTGGATACAACTGAATGCAACTGGGTCGCAAAATCATTAACAGGCAATGGTTTTTACGCTCACCACTGGGTAAATCGGTACCCCGATGGACTGCCTCCTAAGCGGTAGGTCGCAGGTTCAACTCCCGCCGGGGACACATTTTTAGTATTTCTGTAATACTTAACTTATGAAAACTGTAACTAAAAAGTTCTATCTGAGGAATACTTTCATGTTATTAGTTTCGATAATTCTAAGTTCCCAATTGTTGACTTCCGCTCCCGCCAGTGCGGCCAGAAACAACTATATTGATATAACTGCCCCTACCTCAATCAAGCTAACGGGCGAGTGTGTAACATTTAGTGTGAGTTACAAAATTATGCCCAATTATAGAGAATCTCCTGCAGCGATTTTTCTAACGATTTCAAAATCTGGTACTTATTCTGCATTTAGTGAAAATTATGAATACTTCGCCTATCACGAACTTTATTACAACGTAGATATGTATGACTTCAGTTGGGATAATCAAAATGTAGACTTCATGGATAAAATTAACTTAGAATTCTGTCCCGAAGATGGATATAGCGAATCTGGGCAAGGAATTGTTGGGCTTACAACACCTGGAAAGTATTATGTTGTTGTATTGGCAAAGATCAATACTTCCGGCGAACCACGTTCTCGCTTAGATGTAAATTTTCTGGCAACCCCCATTACAATAACTAAAAACGCGACTATCACTTGCAAAAAAGGAAATGTGACAAAGAAAGTAACCTCATCGAACCCAAAGTGCCCAGCAGGGTTTAAGAAGGTCGGTTGAGGTATATGCCCAAAGAATTTAGCCTCACGGTGACGCACAATCAAGTTTAAGAGAAAACTACTGTGCGCTTTCCAACAATGAACACTTTGTCATCTGCATAAAACTTCACAGCCTTTGCTAAAACCCGACGTTCGATATCGCGCCCAATTGCAATTAATTCTTCAGGTGTGGCGATGTGTGTCACATGTGCAACATCTTGCTCAATGATTGGTCCTTCATCAAGATCGCTGGTCACAAAATGTGCTGAAGCGCCAATTATTTTAACTCCACGTTCATGGGCCTGGTGATACGGCTTTGCACCCTTAAATCCTGGCAGGAATGAGTGGTGAATATTAATTATTTTTCCTGGAAGCTTGTTGCAAAAATCTGAAGACAAAATCTGCATGTATCGAGCAAGAACTACGAAATCAATCTTCAGATCTGCAATCTGCTTCAGAGTTTCTGCTTCCTGAGCCACTTTATTATCGGCAGTGACAGGAAGGTGAAGAAACTTAATTCCATGTGATTCAACTAGCGTCCTTAATTCTTCACGGTTTGAAATTACAAGCGGGATCTCGATGTTGAGTTCGCCGAGTTCTTCTAGATACAAAAGATCACGGAGGCAATGGCTCTCTGAAGTAACCATGACAAGAGCGCGAGGCTTTTTTGCAGTTGGACGAATATTTAATGAGGGATTGAATTTGGACAAGCCCTCGTTCAAGCTCTTCTCTGCGCCTTCAAGTCCCTGTGATGTTTCAAAACGAGTGCGCATTACGAAAGTATTTGTACTGGGATCTGTGAACTGCTGGTTTTCTATAATGTTTCCACCACAGGCCAGAACAGCTGAGGTCATGGCATGAACGATGCCAGGCTGATCGGCGCATTGCAGGGAAGCGATTAGATCCATGTCCGTAGAGTACGCGAGATTAGTGATGGAGCGTAAATCGTTGCATCCATTTCGGAGCCCACCAGTTTCGCTCTCCAAATAAACGCATTAGAGCGGGCACTAATAGGCCACGAACAATGGTTGCATCCAGGATTACAGCAAGTGCAACACCAAATCCCATAGTCTTAATCGAAGTAACACCGCTGGTGATAAATGAAGCGAAAACTACCGCAAGTAAAAGGGCGGCAGCCGTAATGATGCGTGCAGATCTTTGTAGTCCGACAGCCACGGATTCGACATTACTTTTTCCAGCCAAGTGCTCTTCACGTATTCGGGAAAGCAAGAACAACTCATAATCCATTGATAATCCAAAGACCACAACAGCAATTAAAATGACAATTGAGGTGTCGAGTGTTCCCGTGACCGTAAATGATCCAACAAGCCATTGAAGATTGCCATCAATAAAGACCCACGTCAGAGCACCCATAGTTGCTCCAAGAGAGAGGAAGTTAAGCAGTACCGCTTTTATTGGCAAAATAATTGAACCAGTAAAGATAAAAATGAGCACAAGCACTGAGAGCATGATCCAGCCCAATGCCCAAGGCAGTGTCCTTGAAATACCGTCTTGCGAATCGGTGTAATCAGCAGCTACGCCACCCACCAATGTGCCTTCAGGAGCATCAATACTGCGAACGTTATGAATCAATTCTTGTGACTCAGGAGTACGGGGAAGCATTTCTTGGTATGCAATGACTCGCACATCATTACCGATCGTTTGTGCTGGTAGAACTGCAACAATTCCTGAAACCTGACTTAAACGTCCGGCATAGGCGTTGATTTCATCAAGTTTGTCCGAACCACCTTTAACAACAATTTCAATTGGATTTCCTGTTTGGCCAGGGAATCTATCTGCTTGAAGTGCGGTTGCGATGGCAGCTTTATTGTCGGCAGGCAACATTCGAGAGTCGCCTTGAGAAAATTTGATGTTTGTAATTGGAGCAGCCATTAAAGCCAGAATTACTAAGGACAGAACTACAGCTCCAACAGGACGCTTCATTACTAAGCGAGCTGTTTGCGCCCAACGCCCATCTTCTTTTGGAGTAATTGCAGATCGACGAATCACGCCCTTATCAATTCGTGAACCCATCAATGCAAGAATTGGTGGTAACCCAATTATTGCGCCAACAACAGCAAGTGCCACAACCGATACACCTGCATATCCAAATGATTTCAAGAAAGGTAGCGGGAAAAAAGTAAGTGACAATAAAGTAACGAGCACAGTCATACCTGAGTAAAAGACAGTCTTTCCGGCACTACCCATGGTTGCAACAATTGCATCTTCAACACTTTTTCCTCGATGCAATTCTTCTCGGAATCTATTGACCATTAGTAATGCGTAGTCGATACCCAGCCCAAGGCCCATACCTGTAGTTAGGTTGAGGGCGTAAATACTGACATCCGTAAATAGTGTAAATAGATAGAGAACAAAGAAAGCGCCCAAGATTGCGGCAACGCCAACTATTAATGGCATTGCAGATGCTGCAAGTGCTCCAAAAACAATTGTTAACAATATGAATGTAAGAGGAATTGAGATTAATTCTGCAACCTTAAGATCGTCAGAGATCTTTTCTGTTATCGCATGGCCGACAACTGAAGCACCACCGGCATATAAAGTCAGGCCGTCATATGAACCATCGTAATTTTTCTGGAATAACTTACCGAGCTTTTGGCCCTGCGCTGAGAATGGATCGTTGTCACCATAAACAAGAATGTATGCAGCTTTACCGTCACTTGACTTTAAAGTCGGTTCGCCCCCGCTGGTCCAATACGAAAGTGTCTTTGATACGCCAGCCTCCTGAGCAATCTTCTTCTCTAGAGCTAATCCCTTTTGAACAATTGTTGGGTCGGTTACATCAATAGAACCAGCATCAACTACTACTACAACTGATGGATCAGATAACTTCAATTCATCATTGAGGTACTGGTAGACCTTGAAAGAATCACTGTTGGGATCGGAATACCCAGATGAATCAAGACGGCTAAATGCCAAAGATCCAAATCCCCCTGCCACAAGAATTCCCACCACGAAAAGCACAACTGCGCCTTTACGGTGCTTGACTAAGAAGTGACCGAGTTTCTCAAACATGTTTTTCCTATTCCTTTAACGATGTAGAATCAATTCCATGAGCGACCTCTTTCCTAATGTGACTTCAGACGAGATCGATCCTGAAGCCGCTATCGAGCAAGCTCGACGTGAAGCAGAAATTAAGTCAGACAAACCACCACATCACGAGGACTAATCAG